>CAZNGD010000028.1:0-12631 GCA_964572295.1 uncultured Verrucomicrobiota bacterium | reverse complement strand
GCGATTTCGCGGAGTGACTGGAGTTCAGACGTGTGCTCTTCCGATCTGCCCGGCCATTGGGGCGGAACATCACCACGCCCATGGGCCGCCGCGGAGAGGCGTTGGGTTTGGCGGGATCCAACGGATAGGTGAAGCTGGTCGAACGCTCGCGGAACACATAGTTGCCGTTCAACTCATCATCGTCGTCAAAATAGGTTCCTTCCGGCAGATATTTCCAATCGGAAATGAAGGCATACTTCATGTTGGAGGGGATTTGATCGGGGCGGTCCAGGCCATCCATATTGTTGGTGACGGCAAGGGCGGCATAGGAGCGCAGGCATTTATCAATGCTGTTGGGGCCGGACTCGTCGTAGTTGCCGCCGTCCTTATTGGGGAAGACCACCAGCACCCACTGGCGCTTGCTGATGGCGTGTTGGCGGGCCAGGCGCAACGTGGAAATGAGATTGAACGCGGCTTTTTCCGTATTCTTGCGGCCCGCATTTTCGAACACCGGCAGCGCGACGGCAAACAGCACGCCGATGATGGCCACCACCACCAGCAGTTCGATTAGTGTGAATCCCCGGTTGTTGGCGCGTGTGTTCATTTCCAGCTCACCGGGTTGTCTTCAAAGGTGGTTTCGTCCTGATCCGGCCCGGCGGACCACGCCAGCACCGTGGCCCCCAATTGTTGGCCGCTACCGCTGGGGTCATCCATTTGGCCGGTGCCTTCGAGGTCCAATACATACACGAAAGGCTGGCCCCAGGGGTCCACAAACGCGCCGGAGGTGGCATCAATCGCGCCCGCGCCGGGCTGGAAAAAGACGATGCGTTTGGGGTTGTTTGCATCGAAGCCGCCGCCGGGCTGGGGGCTCATGGCCTTGACCCAATCGGCATCGGTCCGCAGGGCATCGGTTTGCGCGGTGGCCAAGGGGGGCCACTTGTTATATTCCGCGCGGTATTTGGTCATGATGGCCATGACAACGCCAGCATCCGCCTTGGCCTGCGCGACTTTGGCGCGCTTGATGATCAGGCCGGCGGCGGGCACCATCATCGCCATCAAAATCCCCAGAATGGTGATGACCACCAGGAGTTCCACCAGCGTAAAGCCCTGCCGGTGGACCTGGCGCGCGGGGCGGGTTGTGGGTTGTTGGGCTTTCATCCGTTGCATCCTCTTCATCCTGTCCTACGTCGAGCGGGTTATTCGCGCTGGTTCACCATGTTTTGAGCGGAGTTCGGGGCTGGGCGGCAGGGTCGCCCAGCGAATACACCAAGACCTGATCCTGCACATAATCGCCGCCGCCGGAGCCGGCATCGGGCTGGATGGCGCCATCCATGTTGCGGTCCATTCCGATGCGGTAAAAATCGCCCCACGGATCATTAAACTGGTACGACGAAGAATCGAGCCGCGATTTTTCGGGCACTTGCAGATAGGCCTTCTGCTTGGGGTTGTCGCCGGTCAACCACTGGATCACGCGGTCCTGATCGCCGCCGCTGGCCGTCCAGACATCATCGCCCACCCGCGCCTGATTGGAGTCATGGGGATCACCCCAGGGCATATAATGGTGGTCTTCATAAAACTGGTGGACTGCCAGCTTGATGCTGTTCATTTCCATCATGGCGCGCCGTTTCAGTGCCACCTTGCGCGCCTTGCCGATGCCCGGCACCGTAATGGCCGCCAAGATGCCGATGATGGCGATGACCACCAACATTTCGATCAGCGTGAAGCCGCCCTGCGCGTTCCGTCTGCCTGCCTTCATTTGTTGTGTCCTGTTTCTCCGCGCGCGCCCGCCGGTTACCATGTCCGATAAATCGGGTCGTTTTCGTCGCCATTTTCGCCCACGGAAAACACCGCCACTTTGGCGCGGATTTCCGGCGCGTATTTACTGCCCTTGATGCGATCATCCATGTTCAAATCCATGAGGATGCCGTAGGGCTGCTTCCACGGGTCGCAATAGGGCTGCCCGTTTTCCAGCGCGGCTTCCACTTCCACAATGGTCTTGGCGTAGCGCCCCTGCGCGGCAATCCAAAATGAGCTGGGGTTGATGTCCAAAAACGGCATTTGCTTGGTATTGCGTTTGCCGCCGGGCCAATTGCCACTGTCCAGATTGAGCAGCACCTGAATGATTTGCGCCTGCTGCTGGTCGGTGAAGCCATTTTCGGCATCGCCGAACTTGCTCCCCTTGGGCAGCGGCATTTTGGTGTATTCCGCGTAAAACCGCTTGATGGCGCCTTCCAAGTCCGAAATTTCCGCCTTGGCCCGGGCAACCTTGCCCTTTTTCATGGCGCCATTGATGGCCGGCAACAGGATGGTGGCCAGAATGGCGATGATGGCGAGCACCACCAGCAACTCAATCAATGTGAAACCCCGGGCGCGCCTGCTTGTTCTATTCATGGGTATCCATCCAGTTGCCTACTCATTTGGAGACACGCATCTCCACACTTGGAACCTACCTTTTGCCACTGGTGATGTCGAACGAAATCTGGCGCGCGCGGGTGTATTTCCATTTGCCCTTGGCCGGGCGGCTTCGTACACTGCCGGACATGATCATCCGACTGTACTGGATTACCCGAATTCTCGGCTATGCGGCCTCGCTGGTGGGCGTGCTGTTCTACCTGCGCCATCAGGCCGATGCCGCCGCCGATGGCCGCAACCTGGGCCTGGCCATCGTCGGCGCAGGTTTTATTTCGTTCTTCATTTCGTATGCCATCCGGGTCTGGGTGCGCTTTGGCGCGCGCGCCCGGCGCAACCTGCCCGGGCCATGAAGGCGCGCGGGTTCGCGGCCTGGACCATGCTGACCATGCTGATGCCCGCCATGGCCGCCGCCCCCCCCCTGCGCGTGGCCTGCGTGGGCGATAGCATCACCTACGGCGACCAACTGGCCGACCGCGACACGCAATCCTATCCCGCCGTGCTGGAACGTCTGGCGCAGGGGCGCTACATCACCGGCAACTTCGGAGTCAACGGCGCCACCGCGCTCCGCAACAGCCACCTCGCCTGGCCCGACACCCCCGCCTGCCGCGCCGCGCAGGACTTCGCGCCGGATATGGTGGTCATCATGCTGGGCATCAACGACCTCTCCTACCCCGACCATGCGGCCCACTACGCCGCCGACCTCGCCGCCCTGACCCGCCTGTGGCAGGCGCAGCCCGCCCCCCCCCGCCTGTTTTTATGTACGCTGACCCCGCTGGCCCCCGCCATTCTGCAAGGAAAAGCCAACCGCGCCATTCGCGGCGTGATGAATCCCGCCATCCATTCGGTGGCCGCGCAGGTGGGTGCCAGCGTGATTGATATTTCGGCCAACTTCCCCAATCGGCTGGCCCTCCTGCCCGATGGGGTCCACCCCAGCGCATCCGGCGCGGCGCTGATTGCCCGCACGGTGCTCGCCGCGCTGGATGCCGCCACCGCCGCGCCGCCGCAAATCCAGCCGGCGCCGGCAGCCGGGCCCGTGGCCATTTCGGTTCGTAACGAAGCGCTGGCCGCCCGCCACCGCGCCACGCAGTGGCTCGCCGCCCACCCCGCCAGCGACCCGCCGCCGGAAACCGAACCGGCGGCCGACCCCACCAGCCTGCTGCCCCTGCTGGTGACCCCGATGACGGACACCCCCCCGGACCTGTATCCTGCGCTCGCCACCCTGGCGGGCGCGCTGGCCGAGGCCGGCCACCGCACCGTCTTTGTCACGGATAACCAGCCCGTGGCCTGGCGGGAAGCCATCCTCCACCAGTTGGTGCAGCGCCAAAAAATTGCGTCCGACGGCAGCGGCTACTGGACAACGGACGCCCCCGCCGCGCTGGCCGCCACCGCCCAAACCACCCGCCACGCCCTGCGCGCGCTGAACCTGGCCCTCGGCGAATAGCCTTTTTTGCTGGTCTCCACCCGCGTCCTGCGGCACAGTGAGCCACCATGCGCCCGGATCACCTCAAAATTTCCGCCTGTGTCACCGCCGGTAACGAGGAAGACAAAATCGCCGCCTGTCTGGCCAGCCTGACCTGGTGCGATGAAGTCGTGGTGGTGGACTCGTTCAGCACCGACCGCACCTACGAGATTTCCCGGCAATACACCCCCCACGTATATCAACGCGCGTGGGAAGGCTACATCGCCCAGAAAAATTACATCCGCACCCTCGCCAGCTATCCGTGGATTTTGTTCGTGGATGCCGATGAAGTCGTCTCCGACGAGCTGCGTCAGGAAATCGAAGACGAGTTCGCGCGCGGCCCCGGCGAGATCGTGGCCTACCAGTTTCCCCGCATGGTGCATTACCTCGGCAAATGGATTCGCCACGGCGAGTGGTATCCCGACATCAAGCTGCGCCTCTTCCGCAAAGACCGCGGGCATAGCGCCGGCGAGGAACCCCACGACCGCGTGGTGGTGGACGGCCAAATCAAAACCCTCAGCGCCCCCCTCCACCACTTCACCTACGACGACGTGGCCGACCACCTCAACACCCTCAACCGCTTTTCCACCATCTCCGCCACCCAGAAGTTCGCCCACGGCGACAAATTCCGCTGGCGCGACCTGATCTTCCGTCCGCCATGGCGCATGTTCAAGTCGCTCTGCATCAAACGCGGCATTTTGGATGGCCGCCAGGGGCTGATCATCGCAGTCATGACCACCTTCGGCGTATTCATTAAATATGCCAAGCTGATGGAGCTGTGGATCAACCACCGCCAGCGCCAGGGTGACCGCGACCACCATGAGTGATCCCGCCTGGCAAACGCGCGGCTCCCGGCGTTTCCTCGTGGCTCCCGGCGGGGACCACGCGGATTGGCTGACCACGCTCGACTCCCTGCCCTACCTGCTGGCCAAGGAGACCATCCCCCTTGCCCCACCCGGACGCCACCGGGTGGCCCGCCTCGACCTCGTGCTCGGCGCGGCCACGGTGGATGCCGTCGTCAAAACGTTCGCCCCGCAAGCGGCCTGGCGCGACCGGCTGGCCCGCCGTGCCGGCAGCAAGGCCGAACGCGCCTTCCGCACCGCCCTCGCGCTGCAACAGGCCGGCGTGAATACCCCCGCCCCGCTGGCGGCGGTGGAACGCTGGGAAGGCGCGCGCCTGCGCGAATGCCGCTTCGTGGCCCGCTATGAACCGGACCTCACCAACCTGCGCGATGAGCTCAACCGCATCTACGCCCAGGCCCCGTTGTGCGCCCCGCTCATGGACCTGCTGCAAGAGGTCGCCCACGCCGTGCGCGCCCTGCACGATGCCGGCTTCCTGCACCGCGACCTTGGCAACCAGAATATCGCCCTGCGCCCAACCCCCAACGCCGCCCGGCCGTGGCAGGTGCTGTTCCTCGACCTCAACCGCGCCATCCCCGTGGCCAACCCCACCCCCGCCCAACGCGGCGCGGACCTCGCGCGGCTGGATTTGCCATCCGACTTCCGCCGCGTGTTCCACGCCATGTATTTTCACGGCTACGCCCCCCCCCCGGCATTCGCCCGCGCCGAACAGCGCGCGCGCCAGGCCTTCGCCCGGCATACCGCGCTGCGCCCGCTGCGGCATCCCTTCCGCGAGGCCCGCATCCGCCGCGAAAAGGCCGCGCAACCCCAACCGCTTCGCGGACGCGACATCTGGATTTGGGACGACCGCTCCGCGCAGGCCATCCCCGCCTATGCGTCGCGCGACCGCCGGCAACTCCTGCCCGCCGCCAACGTCGTGGCCGCGCTGCATGGCGCGGTGACCAAAGGCTGGCCCATCCGGCGCGAATACCGCCGCCTGCGCCAGGAAAGTTTCACCCGGCCCGTACCCTTCGCCAACGCCATCGGCATGGCCCTCGAACCCGAGCCCGCCACCTGGAACCGCCAACTGGAATGGCTCGCGCAATTATCCCCCGCACGCCCCATGCCCCTGCTGCTGCGCCTCTATCACCACCAAGGCCCCGCCGCCTGGCAATGGACGCTCGACCAGGCGCGCCAACTGCACCACCAAGGCCACCTGGTCGGCCTCGCCCTGGTGCAAGACCGCCGCGCACTCCGCGAACCCAAAGGCTGGCGGCAAATGGTCACGCTGGCCTTCGACCGCGCACATTCCTTCGCGGACTTTTTTGAGGTGGGCCATGCCGTCAACCGCTCCAAGTGGGGCGTGTGGGACTTCCGCGAATATCGCCAACTGCTCCAGCCCGTCCATGCCTGTTCCATTCAGTACCCGGAAGCCAAAATCACCGGCCCCGCCTGCATTGATTTTGAACCCCATGCCCTCGGCGCACTCCTCGGCCAAATCCCCGGCGAACAACTGCCCCACGCCCTCTCGCACCACCTCTATGTGGACCGGCGCGGCGCGCCGGAAAACCGGCAGGGCCCCTTCGATACCGTCGCCAAATGCGCCCTGCTCCGCGCCTACGCCCGCGCCTATGGCCTGACGGAAGACCGCATCCTCATTTCGGAAGTCAACTGGCCGCTGCGCGATACCGGTGTCTGGTCGCCCGTCAATTCCCCCTACGAAACGCGCGACCCCCGCCAAAACGATCCCTCCGTCAATGAAGCCGATTACGCGGCCTTCATGGCCCGCTACCTGCTCCTCACCCTCGCCTCCGGCCATGTCGCCCGCGTTTTTTGGTGGCGACTCGCCGCGCGCGGCTTCGGCCTGCTGGATGATACCGATCCCGCCGCTTGGCGGCCCCGCCCCGCCTTCACCATACTGCAAACCCTGCTGGCCGCCCTCGGCAACGCCACCTTCTCCCGCCGCCTCGATACCCCGCCCGGCGACTACGCGCTGGAGTTCACCCGCCCCAACGCCACGCCGCTCGTCGTCCGCTGGACCCCCGCCACCGCCCCCACCTTCCAGTAGGACTCTTTAGGCGATATTTTCCGTGGCGGCCAGCGCGGCGTTGACATCGTTGGCGAGCGCGAGCGGCTCGCCGGCGACTTTACGGGCGCTGGCCACATCCTTCAACCCGTTGCCGGTCAGCATGCACACCACGGTTTCGTCAGGCCGCACCAGGCCAGCGCGCGCCGCTTTTTTCAGCCCCGCCCACGCGCAGGCGGCGGCCGGTTCCGCGAACACTCCGGCGCCGCGCGCCAGTTCGGGAATCGCCGCCAGGATTTCGGCATCCGGCACCGCCACCGCCGCCCCGCCGGACTCCACCACCGCGCGCACCGCCGCCAGGCCGTCGCGCGGAATATCCACCGCAATCGAATCCGCCACCGTTGTCGCCCGCACTGCGGCCACCTGCACCTGGGTCCAGTCCGGCGTTTGGTTCCCCGCCTGCTGCAACGCCCACACTGCGGCGCCAATCGCCTGGCTGGCCTCCGACTGGGCGCACAGCATCCGCGGCGTACGCGCGACAATCCCCGCTTCCTTCAAATCCTGAAACCCCTTCCAAATGCCGGCAATGATGTTGCCGTCCCCCGTCGGCACCACCACCCAATCCGGAATGCGCCCGAGCTGCTCATAGAGTTCGATGGCCGCCGTTTTTTTGCCCTCGCGCGTGAAGGGGTTGTGCCCCGTATTGCGGTTGAACCACCCGCGCTGCCGACACACCTCCATGCACAAATCAAAGGCATCATCGTACGTTCCCCGCACCGCGAACACCTTGGCCCCGAACACCAGCAATTGGGCAATCTTCGCCGCAGGCGCCTTCTCCGGCACAAAAATCACGCACGGCATTCCCACACTCGCCGCCAGACAGGCCATGGAGCTGCCCGCGTTGCCCGTGCTGGCCCCGCACAACACCTGCGCGCCGATTTCCCGCGCCCGCACCAACGCCACCGCCCCCGCCCGATCCTTGAACGACGCGCTCGGATTCTGCCCATCATCCTTCAGCAATAAATGCTTGAGTCCCGTTGCCGCACCCAGCCGTGGCGCGTCGTAGAGCGGCGTTTGCCCCACGCGCAACGGCGATGCCAACTCCAGCCGCGACACCGGCAACAACGCCTGATAGCGGAAAATATCCCGCCGCGCCGGCTCCAGCCACCAGCGCCCCGGCGCGCCGCAAGGCCAGTCATAGCGCACCTCCAGGTTGCCGCCGCACTGCGGGCAGGTGTACCCCGCATAATCCGCCCCCTGCTCCGTCCCACACGCCAAACATCGGAATCCGTTAAAATGTGTCTTCATCGCCCCGCCAGTATGCCCCGCATCGCGCCTCATGGCAACCCCACCTTTTCCCTTCCCTCCGCCCCCCCAATGGGATATTTTTCCGTTTTCAGGAGACAGGAGAACGCCATGCTCGACCTCACAACCAAACGCATCGTCGTCACCGGCGGCGCCGGCTTCCTCGGCAGTTTTATTCTGGAACGGCTGCGCCAACGCGGCTGCGCCGAAAATGTGTTTGTGCCCCGCATCGAGCAGTACGACCTGGTGGAGCACGCCCAGGTCCGGCGCATGTATGACGACTTCCGCCCCGACCTCGTCATTCACCTCGCCGCCGTCGTGGGCGGCATCGGCGCCAACCGCGAACACCCCGGCGAGTTCTACTTCAAAAACATGGCCATGGGGCTCTTCCTGATGGAAGAAGCCCGCCGCCGCAACCTGGAAAAGTTTGTCGCCCTCGGCACCATCTGCGCCTATCCCAAGTTCACCCCCGTGCCCTTCCGCGAAGAGGACCTCTGGAACGGCTATCCCGAAGAAACCAACGCCCCCTACGGCCTCGCCAAAAAAATGATGCTCGTCCAGTCGCAGGCCTACCGGCAGGAATACGGCTTCAACTCCATCTTCCTGCTGCCGGTCAACCTCTACGGGCCGCGCGACAACTTCGACCCCGCCTCCTCCCACGTCATCCCCGCCCTCATCAAAAAATGTCTCGATGCCCGCGATGCCAACGCCCGCGAAATTGTGGTCTGGGGCACCGGCAACGCCTCGCGCGAATTCCTCTACGCCGGCGATGCCGCCGAAGCCATCCTGCTGGCCACCGAACGCCATGATTCTTCCGAGCCCGTCAACATTGGCGCCGGTTTTGAAATCAAAATCAAAGACCTCGTGCCCCTCATCGCCCGCCTCACCGGATTCCACGGCAACATCGTCTGGGACACCACCAAACCCGACGGCCAACCCCGCCGCATGCTGGACACCACCCGCGCCCAGGAACGGTTCGGCTTCCAGGCCAAAGTCGGCTTTGAGGAAGGCCTCCGCGAAACCATCGCCTGGTACGAACAGCGCCGCCGCCAATAGGGGTCAGTCCTTGCCTTGTCGCATTCTCACGAACCGCGCCATCGCGTCGCGGGGGTGTGGGGTTGATTGCTGATCGGTCGTAGGCGGGGCGGACGCTGGCGGGGTGTCGCCGGGTGGGGGCGCTTGACTTGGGCTGGGGCGCGTGGTAACAATCGCGCCCGTTATGGGACAACAATTGAGAAAACGAGTGAAGCGCAAAGCCCGTATCCGTCGCGTCAGACGGTGCAAGGAACGCGCCCGGCTCGCCAAAAAAACAACCGCCTGATTTGACCGCCGGGCAACGTCCGCTGGTCGAACCGCCACTTGAACCCGCCCTCCCTTCCGGCCGCGGCGGCTCTTGGCGTGGTGCGCTGCGGCACAGGAGACAAGGTGCGTGATGATCGCGTTTCTGGATGGCATTTTGGAGGAAAAGGAACCCACCCGCGTGGTCATCAATGTGCATGGCGTGGGCTACGAGGCGGCGATTCCGTTGAGCAGCTATGACCGCCTGCCGGCTCCCGGCCAACCGGTACGCCTGCTGACGGTGCTGGTCATTCGCGAGGATGCCCACCTGCTGTTCGGTTTCATGAGCGCGGCCGAACGCGATATGTTTCTGCAACTGACGACGGTGAATGGCATCGGCCCCAAGCTTGGGTTGGCGGTGCTGTCGGGGCTGTCGGTGCAGGACATCAAGGTGGCCATCGCCCAGCACGACATCAAGCGCCTGAGCAGCATTTCGGGTGTCGGCAAAAAGACCGCGGAACGGCTCGTGCTGGAAATGCGCGACAAACTCGGCAAGGGCGAAATGATGGCCGCGCTGACGGGTGGCGCGGCGGACAGCCCGGTCAATGCCAAGCTGCGCGATGCGCTGCTGGCGCTGATTTCGCTGGGGCACAAGCAGGCGGATGCGCAGCGCATGGTCAAGGATATTGCCGGCGGGATCACGCCGGACACCCCCTTGGAAGATATTTTACGCAACGTTCTGTCCGGACGGCATGGACGATAGGCCTCTTGGGGAGTATCGTTCCTTTCACATGCGTTTCTGGACCGGTTTAGGGATAAGTATCTGGCTCGCGGCCGCGGCATGGGGGGCGCCGGCCAGCACCTTCACGTTCACCATCGCCACGGCCAATCTCTCGGACAACACCAGCCAGGCCTACGAGGATTCCGGCATTCGCATTCTTCAGGCGTTGAAGCCGGATGTGCTGGCGATTCAGGAGTTCAACTACAAGAGCGGCAACAGCCAGGACTTGGTGCGGCGGCTGTTTGGTCCGAGTCATTCGTTCGCGCGGGAAAAGGGCGGCGCGCGATTGCCCAACGGCATCATCAGCCGCTTTCCCATCACGGCCTTTGGGCAGTGGGAGGACCCGTACGTCGGCAACCGCAGTTTTGCCTGGGCAACCATTCAAATCCCCGGCCCCAAGCCGCTGCATGTGGTCAGCGTTCATCTGGTGCAAAACCACGCCGAGCGCCGCATCCCGGAAGCCCGCCATCTGCTGGGCCTGATTCGCAAACAATTCCCCGCCGATGATTACGTGGCGCTCTGCGGCGATTTCAACATTGCGGGCCGTAATGCCCTGGCGCTGGCCGAACTGACGAAGTGGTTTGACGATACCCACCAGCCCGTGGATCAGGCGGGCAATCCCAACACCAACTCCAAGCGCAACCGGCCCTACGATTTCGTGCTGCCCAACCCGGCGCTGGCGCCATATCACGTGGCCACCACGCTGCACCAGCAGCGTTTTCCGCACGGGCTGGTTTTTGATTCCCGGCTGTGGAATCCGCTGCCGCCGCCGGTGGAATGGGATGATTCCGCCAACAACTTGCAGCATCTGCCGGTGATGAAAACCTTTCGGGTCCCCGTCCGCTGACGGCGCGCCTCGCGCGCGGCTGGAACCGGGTGCCGACCGCCGGGACAAAGTCCTTTTCCCGCAGGGGCGAATGCGCTACAACCACCCCTCATGAGCATCTCCGTTCAGATCGTTGCCGACAGTCTATCGCCGCAGGGGATTCGGCTGGCCACCCTCGCGCTGCGCTACCCCCGTTGGATTCACGCCGAATTCATGACCCACCGCGTTTTCTCGCGCAACGCCAGCAGCTCGCGCGCGATTCCGTCGCGGCGGCTCGGCGCGTTGGAGCGGGAATATCCCTTGCGTTGGGAGGCCAACATTCCGGGAATGCAGGCGGGAGAGCCGCTCGCCCCCGAACAGGCCGCGCGCGCCAAGGCCATCTGGGACCGTCTGGCCGATGCCTGCGCCGCCGGCGTGGCGGAGTTGACCGAGCTGGGCCTGCATAAACAGTGGGCCAACCGCCCGCTGGAGTGGTTCACCTCCATTGCGGTGCTGGTGTCCGCCACCTCGTTCGTCAACTTTTTTGGTTTGCGCTGGCATCCCGATGCCCAGCCGGAAATCCAGGAGCTGGCCCGGCAGATGCATCACGCGCTGCACGCCGGCACTCCGCGCCGCCTGGAACCGGACCAGTGGCACCTGCCCTACGTGGATGCCGACGAAGCCGCGGCCCTCGGCCTCGACACCGCGCGGCGCTGCTCGGCGGCGCGCTGCGCCCGCGTCTCCTACCTCAACCACGATGGCACCACGCCCGATGTCGCCAAAGACCTCGCCACGTTTGCCAAGCTGGCCGGCGATCCCCACGGCCCGCCACGCCCGCTCCATGCCTCGCCGATGGAGCACCAGGCCACGCCCGACCGCCTGCTTTCCGCCGCCGCCCCCGCCGCCTGGCAACACCCGCGCGAGCACGGGAATTTCCACGGGTGGCGGCAGTTCCGCAAAATGCTCCCGAACGAGCAAATCACCACGTTCACCCCGCCCGCATCAGGCGCTTTTCTCGCCCCCGCTTTTGGCCTACCATCCGCCTGATTGTTGATATGGCGCCCCCCACTGGAGATCACCATGACCGACCCCTATACGCCCTCGCTGCGCGCGCAAATCCTGACGCGGCGCACCTACAACCGCGCCCTGAATGAAGAGGCCACCGCGTTTGAAACGTGGGCCCAGACCGTGGACCGCGTCATTGAGCATCAGCGCTGGCTATGGAAGCGCCAACTGCGCCGCCCCCTGAACAAGACGCAGGAGGCCGAACTCGAAGAACTCCGCGGCCTGCTCTTGGCGCGGAAGGTGGGGGTGGCCGGCCGCACGCTGTGGCTCGGCGGCACGGAAATCGCCAAGCGGCGCGAAGCCTGCCAATTCAACTGCGCGCATCTGGAAATCCAAACCGTGGACGACATGGTGGACGCGCTCTGGCTGTTGCTGCAAGGCTGCGGCGTGGGGGTCACGCCCAAATCCGGCGGCATCAGCGGCTTCACCCAGCCCATTCTGGATGTGCAGATTATCCGTTCCACGCGGCAGGATAAACTCGGGCGCGAAACCAATCTGGAAACGTGGGACCCCGAAACCAGGGAATGGACCATCAGCGTCGGCGACACCGCCGAGGCGTGGGCCAAATCCGTGGGCAAACTGCTGGCCGGCAAATATACCGCCGACAAACTCACCCTCGACTTCGGCGAAATCCGTCCCGCGGGCACGCGCCTGACCGGCTACGGCTGGATCGGCCAGGGCG
>CAZNGD010000027.1:0-12834 GCA_964572295.1 uncultured Verrucomicrobiota bacterium | reverse complement strand
CTTCATCTGTAGCCGAGACTTGCTCCATCCATACCGCCGCCCCGCCCGTTCAATCCATCAAGCATCATTTTATAGGACTGGTCCCTTTTCCAGGCCGGTGGCGATGGCGGCGCGGATAGCGTGTTGGCGCAGTTCCTTGGCGCCCTGCACCCCGAGTTTATCCATAACGCGGACGCAATAGGATTCAAGCGTGCGGACGCTGATGCCCAGCCGTCGCGCGATCTCCTCGTTGGTCGCGCCCTGTCCCAGCAGCCGGTAGATTTGCAACTGCTGGCCGCTCAACTCCGCCAGCGGCTGGCCAGTACACAACGCGGCGGCGGCGCGGGGACTCAGGCCCTGCCGACCGGCCAAAATGGCGCGAATGGCCGCCAAGAGCGACTCCGCTGCTTCGCGCTTGGTGACGTAGCCTGCGGCGCCAGCCGCCAAGGCCTGACGGATGATGTGGGAGCTTTCGTGCATCGAATACACCAGCACCGGCAACGGGCGAGCGCGCAATTTGGGAATCAACTCCAGGCCGCTATCCTTTTCCAGAGTGAGGTCCACGATGGCCAAGTGACTGCCGGCCAGGGCCGGATGGTTCAGCGCCTCGGCGGGGCTGGCCGCTTGCCCGCTCAACACATAACCGGCGTTGCCCAGCAGTTGCGCCAAGGCCGCGCGCACCAGCGGATGATCGTCCACCAGAAAGATGCGGATGGCGTCTGGCTTGTTCATGTTGGGGGGCCACCGTGAGGCGCGCGGCAGGTGACGCGCATTCCGCCGGATGGCCCGCCAACGACAGTCAGCGTGCCGCCCAGCAATTGGGCGCGATATTTCAAAATGTTGAGCCCCAAACCGGCCGTGGGGATGGTTCCGGGCGGTGTCTGCGGGCCGTTATCGCTGATGGACAAAACCAAGTCGTCGCCGTCGCGTTCCAACGTGAGGTCCAGGCGCGAGCAGTGGGCGTGCTTGATGGCGTTGGTGACCGCCTCGCGCGCAATACGATACCAGTGCATGGCATCCTCCGGCTGGCGGATGCTTACGGCTGGCGGCGCGGATAGCTGGCATTGGATGCCATGGCGGGCGCGCGTTTCGCGGCAGAGGTGTTCGAGGGCGGGCAGCAGGGCGTCGGGGGCGAGGTCCATGGGGCAGAGCCCTTGGGCCACATCGTGGGCCATGCCGATGGCTTCGCCGAGGCGCTCGCGCACATGGCCCAGCGCTGCGGCATCCGCCCGCTGTTCCTCCGCCCAGCGCATGGCCAGAAGCGAACAGTCCAGCAGCGTGGCGGTCAAATGTTGGCAAAGGCCATCATGCAATTCCGAGCCAAGGCGGCGGCGCTCCTCCTCATCCACACGCACAATGGCGGCTTCCAGTCGTTGGCGGTCGGCGGTTTCCGCCTCCAACTGGCGGCGGGCCTGCTGCTCCGCGCACATGGCGCGGTGCAGCAGCGCATGGAAGCGGGTGAAGAGCAGCAGCAGCGTCAGCAGTACAATCAGCCCGAAGATTCCCTGCAAACCCCAGAAGGCCAACGGGCGTTCGGCGGCGGTCCAGTCGCCGCCGCGTCCGGCCAGCCAGCCTGCGGCTAGGCCGAGGGGCACGGCCACATATTCCGCCACAACCACGCCCACCATGGCCCACCCGACGCGCGGTCCCGCCAAGACCAAGGCCAGCAGCGGCAGGAGCAGCAGCGTGATGCGCCCGCTGCCTTCCAGGCGGCCAATCATCAGGCGCAGGAAACCCACCAGCGCCAGCAGACTCAACAGCGCGCCGAGCCGCCACGCGAAGGGCCCGCGCCGCCAACTTGCCGCCGCCACCAGCACCAGATACATCAGGGTGAATACCACGCGCGACGGCCAGGACAAATCCATCCCCCACCCCAGCCATACCGCCATCAGCGGCACGAACAAAATCGCCGCGCTGAACGTCAACAAAAGCTGTAAAACGCGCGCGCGCCAGGCCTGAATCCCGGCGTTCACATCCTGCGCGATAGCGGCATCCCACACGTTCGGCCTCATCCCACTTTCCCGCCAACCTACACCCCGCCCCGCCCCGCGGTAAATATATTTTCAAATAGTTATTCCGCCGGCGGCTCGTGGTTTGGCTGGCGAATCAGGTCAATGTGCTTCCACTTGCCACGTTGGAACCGCAGCCACAACCCGCCGGCCAACAGGAAAACATACACCGACATCCAGAGCCATGTGGCCAACAATCCGGCGTGGTATTTCAGCACCAGCACCAGTTCGCCGGGGATCCACACCCCCCACGTCACCACGGCGGAATACAGCAGCACAAACCGGGTGTCGCCCGCGCCTTTGAGCGAACCGGCCACCACCAGATTGATGGCATCCAACATGCCCCAAAACGCCATCAGCACCAGCAGCCGGCGGCCCAAGCCAATCACCTCATCCATGTGCAGGACATCCGGGCCTTCGCCCGTGAACAAGGCAAAGTACATCCGTGGCAGCAGCAGAAACGTCAGGGCAATCGCGCCCATGTAGAACCAGGAGAGTTTCAGCGCCGTCCACCCCGCCCGCGCCGCGATGGCGGGATTGCGCGCGCCCTGGTGTTGGCCCACCACAATGGTGGCGGCCATCCCCATGCCCAGCAGCGGCATGAAGGCCACGTTATTGATGCTGAACGCGATATTGCTGGCGGCCATTTCCACCGGCGGCAAACGCCCCAGCAGCACCACAAAAAAGGCGAACGCGCCGACATCCTGCACCGTATTGATGGCCGCCGGCACGCCGAAGCGCAGCAGCGGCCCCATGCGCTGCCAGTCCAGCCGACGGCCGCGCCACGTGCCATATTCGCGGCGGAACCGCTCCTGATAATACACCGCCAGCAGCATCCCCATGCCCAGCGCCGACGCAATCACCGTGGCGATGGCCCCGCCCGCGATGCCCCATTCCGGGAAACCCCAGTGGCCGAAAATCAGCGCATAATCCAGCACCATATTGGCCAGGTTGGCCAGCAAGCTCGCCAGCATGGGCGTGCGCGTATCGCCGCGCCCCGAAAAGAATCCCGCCAGCGCGTTGGTGATGGAATGCAGCCCGCCACCCAGCATCAGAATGCCCAGATAGGTTTGCTCCGCGGCCCGCACATCCGCCGGATGCCCCGCGATGCCCAGCAACCAATGGCCAAACGGAATCAATGCGATGCACAGCGGCCACGTCAACAGCCCCAGCCAGATGCCCTGCGCCGTCGCGCGGCCGCATTCCTCGCGCCGCCCCGCGCCGTGATACTGCGCCACAAACGTGCCCGCGTAACCGGCCAGCGCCTGAAAAAAGGCCGTCAGCGTGAAGGCCAGAATGCCGCCGGGCAACGACGCGCGCAACGTCACCGAGCTGTAGCGCGCCAGAAAAATGCGGTCGCAAAACTGCATCAGGGTGAACGAGGCCATCGAGATGATGATCGGCGCGGCGATGCGCCAGACCTCGCGGTAGCCGCCGGGATGCGGCGGGCCGGGCTTCCTGTTGGTCCAACGCGACAAAATGACGATGCTCCAGGGGCGGCGGCCCGGTTCAGGATGATTCCTTGGGCTCGCCATGGCTGGAGCGATAGCGCAAGACGAGCGGCACGCCGGCCAAATCGAAGGCCGCGCGCAGGCGCGTGGTCAGATAGGCCTGGTGCGTGGGGGTGTTCAGGGTGGGATCGTTGACGAACAACGTGACGCGCGGCGGGTTCATCCCCGTTTGCGTGGCGTAATAAAACTTGAGTTGCCGGCCGCGGGTGAAGGGCGGTTGCGACTGCATAAACGCATCGCGCAGCACGCGGTTGAGCACTCCCGTCGGCAGTTTGGTGGAGAGCCGCGCCGCCACCGTGGCGATGACCTCAAAACTCCGCCGGATGTGATAGCCGCTCGCTGCGGACACAAACAAAATGGGGATGTCGCCCAGGAAAAACAGGTCGGCGCGCATCCGCGTGGCGTAGTCGTCCTCCTTGACGCCGGACCCCGTGGCCAGGTCCCACTTGTTCACCAGCACCACGCAGGCGCGGTGATGCTCGCGAATCAGCGCGGCGATTTTCTTTTCCTGCGCGCCGGGGCCCTCGGCGGCATCCAGCATCAACACCACAATATCGGCTTCGGCAATGCACTGCTCCGCGCGGAAGAGGCTGAACTTTTCGACGGACTGCTGCACCCGCCCCCGGCGGCGCATGCCGGCGGTATCCACCAGCGTGTAATGCTCCTCACCCGCCGCCGTGCGCAGCGTGAAGGGCACGTCAATCGTGTCGCGCGTGGTGCCGGGGATGTCCGAGACAATCACCCGTTGCTGGCCGGTCAGTTTGTTGATGTAGGACGATTTGCCGACATTCGGCCGCCCCACCACCGCCACCTTCAGGCGGGGCGGGTCCACCACGCCGCTGACGGGCGGCAGGTGCGGCAGGATTTCCTCCACCAGCGCCTCGATGCCGCGGTTGTGCGCGGCGGAAATGGCCACCACCGGGAACCCCAGCCGGGTGAAGTCGTTGGCGTGTTCATCCCGCGCCGGCAGATCGGCCTTGTTGGCGGCCACCACCACCGGGCGGCCGGCCGTCCGCAGCAGGCGGGCCACTTCCACATCCAACGGCTGCACCCCCGCCGTGATGTCCACCACCAGAATCGCCACGGCCGCATCGGCCAGCGCGGCCATGACCTGCGCTGTCGTGGCGCGTTGGATGTCATCGCCCGTCTTGGCGCGATCCATCAACGCCAGCCCGCCGGTATCCACCACCGGGAAGGTTTGCCCCAGCCAGGTGGCCCGCGCCAGCAGGCGGTCGCGGGTCACGCCCTCTTCCGCATGGACAATGGCCAACCGCCGCCGGACCAGACGGTTGAACAGGGCCGATTTGCCCACATTGGGCCGGCCCACAATGGCGACGATCCGGGCCGTCGGGTTGGTTGATGGCGATGCGGTCATGGCAGCAAGATAGCGCAAAGGACGCCGCCAACGCAAACGCCGGTTGGCGACCGGCGCCGGCGGGGCAGGCGTCCTGAACGTGGCTCCCGACTGGGTTTCTAGTACTGGAAGAAGCTCTTGCCGATGAACTCGCGGATCACGCTGGTCGGCGGCACCCGGTCCGGCGAAATCACCAGGAAGTTCGCCAGGAACTGTTGAATGCGCACGGCCTCCGCGTATTCCGGCATGGACGGCTTGATTTCCGCCAAGAGGGGTTCCGCGAACGGGCGCAACACGGCCAGCTCGTAGTCCAACGCGGAATTGAAGGCCACGTCGGCTTCCTTCTGGAACGGGAAAATCCACGTCTTTTCGCCGCGGCGCACCTTGGGCCACATTTGGAGCGTGCGCAGCGCGTTGTGGCTGCGGAAGTTGTTGTCGCGCACCATCCGGCGGATCAACCGGTTGTCCGTGGTTGAAATCCGGTTGTTGCTGTCAATGTTCAACTGCGTCAACGCGCTGATATAGATGCGGAACTTGTGCTCCACCGGGATGGACGACGTCAACCGCGGGTTCAGCCCGTGGATGCCTTCGAGCACCACGACATCATCCGGGCCGATGTGCATCATTTCGCCCTTCCACTCGCGCTGGCCGGTGTGGAAGTTGAAATACGGCAATTCCAACCGCTCGCCGGCATCCAGCTTGGCCAGTTGCTCGTGCACCAAATCCAGGTCCAACGCCTCGATGTGCTCAAAGTCCACTTCGCCATTTTCGTCCAACGGCGTCTTGTCGCGGCCCACGAAGTAGTTGTCCAGGGAGATCGGCTTGGCATTCATGCCGCTGGCTTTCAACTGCAGCGAAAGCCGCTTGGAAAAGGTCGTCTTGCCCGACGAGGACGGCCCGGCAATCAGAATCCACTTCACCTGCCCGCGGCGTTGCACAATCTGTTCCGCCAGCAGCGCAATGCGCTTTTCCTGATAGGCTTCGTTCACGTCAATGAAGTCGTGAATCTTCTTGCGCGCAATCCGCTCGTTCAGATCGCCCACCGTGCGCACGCGCACAATCCGGCCCCAGTCCTTGTGGCCCTTGAATACATCATAGATGTAGTGCGCGGGCTCAAACGCCGGGAAGGTGGCCGGGTCCATCCGGTCCGGGCCCATGATCACGAAGCCCTGCTGATAGGCGATCAACTGATAATTCACCAGCGCCGCCGCATTGTTGGCCAGCGGCTGGTTGGCCAAGTCCATGAACTTGCCGCACTGATAGACCGTGACCTTGGAGCTGTTTTTGAAGCGCAGCAGATTGAGTTTGTCCTTCGCGCCGGCCGCCTCAAAGTGGGCGATGGCCTCGTCGTAGGTGATTTTGATCCGGTCAATCGGCGCCTTCTCGTCCAGCAACTGGCGCAGGGCGGCATCCAGCTTGGCCAACTGATCCGCGCTGATGCCCGGCACGTCGCCCAGCCGGAAGCTGCAATAGAGCCCCTTGGACAGCGAGTGTTCCACCGCAAAATCGCAGCCGGGGAACAGCTCATGCGCCGCCTTCGCCAGCAAAAAGGCGATGGTGTAGCGATAAATCCGCTGGCCGTACGAATCCCGGTAGCCCAGCAGGCGCACCGTGCTATCGGTTTCAATCCGGTATTCCACCGACACGAACTCGTTGTTCACCAACGCGCCCAGCGGGATAAACTCCAAGCCTTCCTTCACCGCCGGGAACTGGGCCAACATCTGGCTCAACGCAATCCCGGGTTCCACTTCCTGTTCGGGCCCATGCTCGAACTTCACTTTAACCATCCGTTTGGTCATTCTTTTCTCCTCTTACTTGAATTGGGCAGTTTATCTGGGCAATCCGACTCGAAGCAAGTTATATTGGGCGTATGAGTGAACCGCTTCAACCCAGCCAAGCCGACTACCTGCGCGATGAGTCCCGCCACACGGGCCACGCCGACCACATCGTCTTCCCGCGCCACGAGCAGGACGTGCTCGCCGCCCTCAGCGAAGCCCGCGCCAACCGCTGGCCCATCACCGTCCAAGGCGCGCGCACCGGCGTCGCCGGCGGCGCCGTCCCGGCCGGCGGCCTCATCCTGAATCTGTCGCGCATGCAGGCCATCCACGCGGACGGCGACACCCTGCGCGTCGAGCCCGGCGCCACGCTCAACGCCATTCGCGCCGCCACGCCCCCCGGCTACTTCTTCGCGCCCGATCCCACCGAAACCACCGCCAGCATCGGCGGCATGATTGCCTGCAACTCGTCCGGCGCGCTCTCCTTCCTCCACGGCCCCACGCGGAATCACGTCAGCGGCCTGCGCGTGGCGCTGGCCAACGGCGACGTTCTCGATTTGCGCCGCGGCCGCGACCAGGCCCGCGACCGCCACGCCGTCCTCGGCCCGTGGCAGGGCGAACTCCCCACCCTGCCGCAACCCGCCGTCAAAAATGCCGCGGGCTACTTCGTCGCGCCCGCCATGGACCTGTGCGATTTGTTCATCGGCGCGGAAGGCACCCTCGGCATCGTGACCGCCGCCACGCTGCGCCTGCTGCCCACCCCCGCCGCCACGGTGGGCCTGATGATGTTCCTGCCCACCACGGCTGCCGTGGTGGACCTCGTTCAGGCCTTGCGGGCCGACCGCGCCCACAGCCCCGCCCCACTCGCCGCGCTGGAATATTTTGACTCCCACGGCCTCGACTTCCTGCAAGCTCGCGCCGCCGTTCTGGCCTCCAAAGGCATTGTTGTGCCCGCCCTGCCGCCGGGCACCGCGTGCGTCTATGCCGAATGGCACGCCCCCACCGCCGCGGCCGCCGAGGCCGCCATGCTGGCCGCCGCCGAGCGACTCCCCGCCCTCGGCGCCGATCCCGATGCCTGCATCCTCGCCGATCACCCGCACGAGCTGGAAAAACTCAAACTCTTCCGCCACGCCGTCCCGGAACTCGTCAATGCCGAGATTGACGAACGCCGCCGCCAACATCCCGGCATCATCAAACTCGGCACCGATATGTCCGTACCCGATGCCCGCCTCGCCGATGTCGCCCGGATGTACACCCGCGACTTGGATGCCGCCGGTCTCGATTACCTCATCTTTGGCCACATTGGCGCCAACCATCTGCACGTCAACATCCTGCCCCGGAATGCCGACGACTACGCCGCCGGCCGCGCCCTCTATGCCCAATGGGCCGCGCAAATCATCGCCTGGGGCGGCAGCATTTCCGCCGAACACGGCATCGGCAAACTGAAACGCGACCTCTTTCGCCAGATGGTCGGCGAAGATGCCCTCGCCCGGATGTGCGCCTTCAAGCAGCAGCTCGATCCCGACTGGCTGTTGAATCCCGGAACCCTCCTGCCCGCCCCATGAGCGCCGACCAAACCCGCTTGGAACGCTGGGAGGGCCGACTCAAAAAAGTGTTCGACGAAATCAACGACGAACTCGAAATCGAGCACGGCCACCGCCTCCGCCGACATCCCAACCGCCCGCCCCATGGCGCCACCGCCAATCGCGAAGACGATGGACTCTTTGATCTCGGCGCGGCCTTCACCGTGGGCATCGGCTCGCAACACGGCCCCGGCTACGTGGTCCAAGCGCGCCTGGCCACCCTGACCGCCATCCCCCCGGCCATTCAGCGAAAGCTGGAAGATACCGTCGCCCAACGCCTCCGCGAAAAACTTTCCACCGCCTTTCCCGACCAAGTCCTGCATGTGGACCGCGACGGCCCCGTGTATAAAATCCATGGCGACCTCTCCCTCGGCACCCTCTAACCCTCCAGGGTCAGCTTAACAATGCTCCTTCTTTTGTTTGGAGCGCGTTGCTTGCCGCGGCGGAAGAAGCAAGGCGGCCCGGACAAGCCGGGCCGCCAAAGTATGGCGCGGGTTACTTCTGTTTGAGCGGGATGCAAATATCAAACCGGCATGTGGGCCCGGTGCAATCGTCATAATACAACTCATAACAGGGAAGATCCGCGCATTCGTAGCCCTGCTGGACCAGATATTGGAAAGCTTCCTCCCATGCCGGGGTGAAGTCGGTTGGCGGCAGGTTGAACTGGCACACCAGATACGATCCACCCGGCACATCCTGCAAGGCCACCGGCGGCTCAACCGGGGTTCCCGCTGGCACCACCAGACAAGCATCCACCCGGCAATTCGCCGGTGCGGTCACTTCGGGATTGTCCCAATAAATCGTCAGCACCGGCCCCTTGCCCAGCAACCGCCGCGGGGCCGCCCAGCGGATCAGCTCTTGGACTGCGGCCGTGCAGGTGGCCTTGCCATAGGGCCCCAAACGCCGCACATAGGCCACGTGCCACGCGGGCATGATTTTCACTTCTGCTGTTGTCATTCTCCATTTCCTTTCGGGTTGCGGTGAAGTCCTCTTCACCTGCCGCGCATCCTGCCCCAAACGCAGCGAATAGACTTCTCTCCCCTTGCGCTTCGTGTGTCCATCCTTGCGCCGCCGATACACCGACGGCGCACACCCGAAATGCGCCCGAAAGGCCTTGGCAAAGTTCTGGGAGCTGGAAAATCCGTTGGCCAGCGCAATGCCGGTAATGTCGCTTTGCGGCTGGGTCAGCAACTGACTCGCCGCCCGCTCCAGGCGCAAGCGGCGCATGAAGCCGCCGACAGTCTCGCCCGTCACCGCGGAAAATATGCGATGAAAATGATACGCGGAAAAACTCGCCGCCTGGGCGATCTCCGGCAGCGATGGTTCCCGGTGCAGATTCGCCTGAATGAAATCCATTGCCCGGCACACCCGCTGCCGGTAATCCAACCCCGTAGCCACGCCAATTCTTTTCATGGCAGCCATCCGCCGCACCCATTTCCCCGGCCATGTTTGTGGAGAGTCATGGCCAGACCTTCCCTATGCTTTTTCCCCGGCAAAAAGTCCAGTCATGAAACTGGTTTTTTTAACGATGCCGTTGCATAAAATAATGGTTTGGATATTAACAAACATTTGCAAAGAAAACGGTGCGGAAAATGTGTTTTCGGGAAATTATTTATTTTTAGCCTGACTCATTCACCTGAGTTCCGCATTGTACGCCCGGCCATTTCGCTGATTCGGGCTTTTGTAGGGCGGGAATGGTTGAGGAACGATACCTTCCCGCCGGGAACGGCTGGAAGGTCTGCGACCGTTCCAGCCCTACAATCCAATCCGAAACAGGAAAAATGACCGGATTTTTGAATGACCCGCATGATTGGCCTCTGTAATCAATTATGACTTTTTTTCCGGTTGATGAATTATTCAGGTTGGGGGTGTTTCGATTGATTCGCGGTTGACGGGCGGCAGGAAAAGTCGCATGATGCCAGATACCTTGCGACGGTGGAGGATTGGCATGAATGGTTCCAGGGGTGTGCTGGTTGGGTGGTTGGTGGCTGGCATTTTATTTGGGGCGCTGGGAAACGTACGCGGGGAGGAACCGGCAGCGGGCGCGGGGGCATGGTTGCCGCTGACGCTGGGAATCCGGGCGCAGGAGCGCGAGGTGGAGGGTGTGGGGGATGCGCTGGTTCCGTTGTGGCAGGGGCCGCGAAGCATGCTGTTAGCCAACATCCGGGCGGCGGCGAGCGATCACGACGAGGAGGAGCTGAATCTCGGGTTGGGGGTGCGTCATTTGGTGGAGGCGCGGGTGCCGTTTATGGTGGGCGGGTTTGTGTTTTATGATGGGCGGTGGACGAAGCATCACAACCGGTTTGATCAGCTCGGGCTGAGCGCGGAGTTTTTGAGCGACTGGGTGGATGCGCGGTTTAATTATTATCTGCCGAATCACGACACGGCGCTGGTGGACCGCCAGGAGGTGGAGACGGTGGCGGAGAGCCGGCGGGTGACGGAGTCGGCGGAGACGGCGTGGGGGGAGCCGTATGGGCGGGTGCATTCGATTGTGCAGGACCGGGTGACGACGTGGACGCGCAACGAGAGGTGGACGCGCGAGACGACGACGCATTTGTTTGAGAATTTGGAGGCGGCGCTGGAGGGGTGGGATGCGGAGATCGGGGTGCGGCTGCCGTTGTGCGAGCGGTTTTTTGAGACGCGGGTGTTTGGGGGGTATCAGTATTTTGATCATCCGTTTGGCGGTTATATGAAGGGGGCGCAGGGGCGGATCGAGTTGCGGGCGTGGCAGGGGCGGCTGTTGCTGGATGCACAGGTGTTTGAGAACCGCGAGTTGAATCAAAGCGATTGGCGGGCGGGGGTGCGGATGCGGCTGCCGTTCGAGTTGAGCGCGCTGTCGCAGAGGCGCAATCCGTTCGCGCTGCCGAAGGGGGAGGGGCGGGCGGATTTGCGGTGGCGGTTTGATGAGATGCTGATGCGGGACCCGAAGATTCAGATTCAGAAGTCGGGGTATGTCGAGGATGCGGCGAAGCGGGCGGTGGAGAAGAAGACTGAAACGAAGACGCAGCGACGCACGGAGACGGAGACGGCGGTGCTGGCGGACGGGGTGACGTTTGTCAATGCGGACCGGGGGGATGACGAGAATCCGGGGACGGCGGAGGCGCCGAAGGGGACGATTCAGGGGGGTGTGGATGGGGCGCAGGCGGGCAGCCGGTTGTTCACGATGGCGTGGCCGGACGGGCGGTCGCGGCGCCTGGTGTATGTGGAGGCGGCAAGCTCGCCGTATGCGGGCACGGCGGTGATTGCGGAGCCGAACATTGGGCTGTGGGGCAGCGGGAGGGCGATTCCGGGATATGGTGGCAAGTCGTTTGGCGGGGGCGCGCGGCCGGTGCTGGTGCCGGAGTCGGGGACGAGCCTGTATGTGCGGAACATGGCGGGGGGCGCGGGCATTGCGGGGTTGGCGTTTGTGTCGGAGGGGGCCGCGTTGGGGCTGCTGTCGGAGAGCGGCCAGGTGCTGGTGTGGGATAATGAGTTCCGGGATTTGCTGCACGGGGTGGCGCTGTACACAACGGATGCGGCGGTGGACAGTTGGATTTTGGGCAACCGGTTTTCGGGGAATGATCGGGCGGTGGATATTCTCGCGGCGGGGACGGGCGGCGGTGATTTCCATTTGCGCGTGGAGGACAACGTGATGGCGGACGGGGGGCAGGGCAGTTATGTCATCGGGGCCGGGTATGCGGACGTTGCCGCGGTGCTGGCGCGCAATGAGCTGCGGAACTTGACGGGCGGAGGGCTGCACGTGGACTTGAGTTCGGCGGGGACGGCGACGGGGCTTTTGCAGGTGGAACTTCTGGACAACGTGGCGGAGCAGGTGGCGATGGATGCCGGGGCGGTTGCGATCCGCTTGGTTGGCGATGGCGGCGCGGCGCAGGGGATGTACCGGCTGCTGGGGAATCGCGTGGAGGGCGGGGATGGGGGTGGGCTTTCACTGGATGTGAGGTCGCAGTCGGGGGATGTGGATTTGGAGGTGAGCGGGAACGTGGTGCGAGGGAGTGCGGGGATCGGGATGGCGCTGGCGGTGAATCCATTGCGGGGCGAGATGACGTTCCGCGGGAGGGAAAATGTGGTGGAGGACAATCAGGGGGACGGGATTCAGTTGACGGTGGCGAGCAGTAATACGGTGACGGTAGCCTTTGATGAGAACGTGGTGCGGGGCAATCAGGGGAGTGGCATCCGGGTGGAGACGGCGACCGGCTCTGCTTCGGCCACCCTTAGCGCGACGGCGAATCAGGTGATCAGCAACCAGAACTACGGCATCCACTTCACCTCCCGCGCCAGTTTTGGGCAACTGGTGCAGATGGCGAAAGACAACACGGCGGACTACAACGGCACGGGCATTCTTCTCGACGGCTACTGCAGCACGTATGTCCCGGTGGGCATTCTGGCGGAGGGGAATCTCACGCGGAACAATGCGACCAATGGCCTGCATGTGGTGCTGTATTCAGCGAACTCGACCAATGCGTGGATCACCACGACGGGGAATGTGTCCACCGGGAACGGGCAAAAGGGAATGCACATTCAGGTGCCTTCGTGCTGGGGACTGACTTGGCTGGCGACCGGCAACACGCTGACGGACAATGACGTGGGGATGGAGTTTAAGTGGACCTGGAGCCCCACGATGGG
>CAZNGD010000026.1:0-13270 GCA_964572295.1 uncultured Verrucomicrobiota bacterium | reverse complement strand
CGGCTGGCCCAAGCCCTCGCCGGAAAAAAAGCCGGGGATGAGGTCGAGATTCCAACGGAAGAAGGGGCGTCCATCCTGTGCCGCGTGACGGCTGTCACCCCGTTGCCGGCCGCCATCCAGGAATGGGTGAAGTGACATGACGTGGCGCAAACGCTGGCAGCATTATCTTTCGCACGACGCGCCGCCACTGGTGCAATTTGTGAAGTACGGTCTTGCCGGGGGGCTGGCGACCGGCACTCACGTGGCGAGTTTTTTTCTCGCCGGCTTTTTGCTGTTCCCCTGCGTGGGGGCGGATGATCCGCTGGTGCGGCTGTTCCACTTGGCCGCGCCCGCAGTGAATGAAGCCCTGCGCGCGCGCTACGCGGTTTATTCCAACCTCATCGCCTTCGGCATTTCCAACACCGTTTGCTATCTCATCAATCGGTGGTTTGTGTTTCGTCCCGGCCGGCACCATGTGGTGGTGGAGTTTCTGTTGTTTCTGGGGGTGTCGGCCATCAGCATGACGGTGGGCACCACGTTGATGGGGTTGCTGATCAAATACTTCAGCCTGCCCACCACGTATGCCTTCGGCGCCAACATCCTGAGTTCGCTTGCCATCAATTACGTGATGCGCAAATATTTCGTTTTCAAGGGATAACCCTTCCCGCCGGGCAAGGCTGGAAGGTCTGCGACCATTCCAGCCCGACAATCCAACCGGACGCGGTTTTTTTTGGCGGGCACCCCAAAACGAAATCGTCAAAAAAAACGCCCGCTCTGGATGAGAGCGGGCGTGAGGTTGCGGCGTATGCCGCCACGTTTACATCTGCGTGGAGAGGAACTCCGCGCGGCGATTCAGTTGCCAGGAGGCCTCATCGTGACCGAACGCCACGGGGCGCTCTTCACCATAGCTGCGGGTTTGGATGCGCGCGCCATCCACGCCGGCGGCAATCATCGCGGCGCGGACCGCGAGGGCCCGGCGTTCACCCAGCGACAGATTGTATTCGTTGCTGCCGCGTTCATCGCAATGCCCTTCCACCACAATACCGGCGGTCGGGTTTTGCTGCAAATAGCCGACCGCGACATTGATCTTGTGCTGTTCGGAGGGATTCAACTGCGTGCTGTCGTACTCGAACCGCACCGCTTCAAACTGGCCGGCCACTTCCGCGCCTTCCGTGCGGGCGGCCAATCCGGCCAGGTCCGCTGCCGTGCCATAGATGGGATTGCCATTCGCGTCATAGCCGATCACCACTTGGTCGCTGTAGGGCACATCGGTGCCCAACGGCTTCTTTTTCTTCTTCATGCAACCGGTCGTGCCGACCATGGCCACAGCCAGCAACACCATCAAAACACTCATCCAACGGCGTGTCATATTCTCTTGCTCCTCTTTGCTTATTTCTAAATCGGGGTTGGGTCCATCGCGGCTCAATGGCTCCATGCCGGGCACGTCCAATCGCCGGTTGTCGTCAACGCGATGGGTTTATCACCCATCTCTGCCATGTAGTCAAGCAGGTAAAGGGAGTAATTGTAATTCACCCCGCGCACGGCCACCAAGTGGCGGCCATCCGGCGCCCAGGAGGGGTCTTCATAGGAGGCATCAAAGGGGGTAATGATTTTTTCCTGACTCGTGGCCGGGTCCATGACCGCAATCTGGAACTTGCCGCCGCTCATGGACTGGTAGGCAATCTGGCCGTTGGCGCCCCAGTCCGGCGCGACATTTTGCGAGCCGCTGCGCGTCAGCCGCTGCGGCGCGCCGCCCGTGGCCGAAATCACATACAACTGTGGCGAGCCGGATGTGTTGGAGACATAGACAATCCGCGAGCCGTCCGGCGACCACGACGGCGAGCCTTCATCCGCCCGCGGGGTATTGGTGAGTCGGGTCAGGCGCTTGCTGGCAATATCCATCACGTACAAATCGGGGTTGCCGTCCTTGGATAGAATCAACGCCATGGAGCGCCCGTTGGGCGAGATGGCGCCGCCGGAATTGACGCCCGGAAAACTGGCCGCGCGCGTCCGGTTGCCCGTGGCCATTTCGATGGTGTACACGTCCGGATAGCGTTTCAAAAACGAGGTGTAGGAAATGAACCGATTGTCCGGGCTCCAGCGCGGCTTGATGGCCACGGACTTGTCCTGCGTGACTTGCCGGATATCTTGCAGGCTGGAGTCCGCCAGATAGAGCTCCTTGGCGCCGCTGCGCGTGCCCACCATGACCAGCTTGGCCAGAAAAAAGCTGGGCTTGTTCAGCACTTTGCCGAGCAGGTCATGCGCGACCTGGTGGGCCAGATAGACCGCCTGGCTGGCCGGCTGCGTATAGCTGGCATTCAAATAGGCCTGGCCAACCGGATTCACGGCTTGGCAATCGAACTTCACCACGCCGCCGCTCTCGGTCAGGGCCCCCCGCACGGTGACGGAGCCGCCGCCCTTCGGGGCCACGGCCAGCCAACCCGAACGGGCGATGTCCAGCTCCAGCGTGCGCCGCGCCACCTGCGCCGCCGCGCCGGAAACCTGAATGCCCGACAAATCCACCCCCACCTGGCCGACCGCGGTTTTGTTGATGACGATATGGGACGACTGCCCCCAGGCCGACAGAACACCGCAACACAACGCCACCAGCAACCAACACTTTCTATTCACAATCAAATCCTCTCACTTGCCCAAAGGGGGTCAAACTACGCGGGATGCTAACCTACCCGGATATGGATGCAACCCCAGAATGTTTTCCCCAAAAATGAATTGTTGCCCGGCGGCGCGGTTGCCGCCGGTCAATTGCCGAACAGCGAGAGCTGGTGGTCGTCGCCCGGATGGAGCTTGCGCGCGCGCGGCTGGGCCAGCTTGGGCTGGCCGGCTTCGCTCAACTCCTGCTCTTCGAGATTGGCCAGGATTTCCTTGGCGCGGGCGATGACCTCCGCAGGCAGCCCGGCCAGCCGGGCCACCTGAATGCCGTAGGACTTGTCCGCCGCGCCCGGCACAATCTTGCGCAAAAACACGATGCGATCATCCTTTTCGCTGACGAGCACATTGTAATTTTTGACGCCGGGCAGCGTCAGGGCAATATCGGTCAACTCGTGATAGTGCGTGGCGAACAGCGTTTTGGCTTTGACGCTGGCCTGGTTGTGCAGGTGTTCCGCCACCGACCAGGCGATGGAAATGCCGTCAAAGGTGCTGGTGCCGCGCCCGATTTCATCGAGCACAATCAGGGAACGCGCCGTGGCGTTGTTGAGGATGTTGGCGGTTTCCTGCATTTCGACCATGAACGTGGAACGCCCGCGCGCGATGTCGTCGCCCGCGCCCACGCGGGTGAAGACGCGATCCACCACGCCGATTTCCGCCGCGCCGGCCGGCACAAACGACCCCATTTGCGCCATGATCACAATCAGCGCCACTTGGCGGATGTAGGTGGATTTGCCGGCCATGTTGGGGCCGGTGATGATCAGCAACTGATGGTCGTGGTTGTCCAGCCGCGTGTCGTTGGGCACAAAGCGGCCGGATTCCGGCAGCCGCTCAATCACCGGGTGGCGGCCATCGCGGATGAGCAGCGGGCCGTCGGCGGTCATCTGCGGGCGCACGTAGCGGCAGGTCAGCGCGCGCTCGGCGAAGGCGGCCAGCACATCCACTTCGGCCACGGCGGCGGCGGTCTGCTGAATGGCGGCGGTGGCCGCCACGATCTCCTCGCGCAGCGCGCAGAACAGCTCATATTCCAGCGCCCGCGATTTGTCTTCCGCGCCCAGAATCTTGTGTTCGTAGTCCTTGAGTTCCGGCGTGATGAAGCGCTCGCCGTTGACGATGGTCTGCTTGCGGGTGTACTCCTCCGGCACGCGGGACAGGTTGGCCTTGGTGACTTCGATGAAATAGCCGAACACCTTGTTGAAGCGGATTTTGAGCGAGGAAATCCCGGTGCGTTCGATTTCCCGCGCCTGCAATTCGGCAATCCATTGTTTGCCGTCGTGCGCGGCGGCGCGCAGCTCGTCGAGCTCCGCGTGGTAGCCCTTGCGGATGACACCGCCCTCCTTGATGGACATGGGCGGCTCATCCACCAGCGCGCGCGCCACCAGCGCCACGAGGTCATCCTGCGGCACAATCTGGTCGCGCAGTTCGGCCAGCCGTCCGCCGGGATGGGCCGCCAGCGCCTTGTGGAGCGCGGGCAGTTGATGCAGCGAGGCCGCCAGCGCGCGGACATCGCGCCCATTGCCCGTGCCGGCGGAGAGACGCGCCAGCAGCCGCTCCAGGTCCTTGATGGCGCCGAGCGTTTGCCGCAAGGCATCCAGCGCGTGCCGGGTCTGGAGCAGGGCCGCCACCGCGTCGTGGCGGGCCACGATGGCGGGCAGCCGCTGGAGCGGCCGCACCAGCCAATCGCGCAGCAGGCGCGAGCCCATGGCGGTGCGCGCGGTGTCGAGCGCCTTCAGCAGGGTGGTGGGGGCATCGGCGCGCGGCGTGCCGCGGGCGACCAGCAAATCCAGATTCGCCAGCGTGGATTCGTCGAGCATCATGGCATCCGTTGCCGTACGGAAGCGGATGCGCCGGACGTGCGCCGCGTTGCGCCGCAGGTCGCGGGTGACGTAATACAACAGCGCGCCCGCAGCGGCGGTGGCGGCGGGATGGCCTTCGCCGCCGAAGCCGGCCAGCGATTGCACGCCCAGGTGGCGGCACAACCCATCGTCGGCCGTCGCCGGATCAAAAATCCAGTCATCGCGCACGGTCAGCGCGAAGCTGCCGGTGGCGCGCAGCGCGTCCAGAAAGGCGGCATCCTCATGCAGGCGTTCGGAGAGGATGACTTCGGGCGGCGCATAGCGGGCCAGATCATCGAGCAGGGCGGCGGGAGCGGCGGCTTCCTCCATCCAGAACTCGCCGGTGGAGAGGTCGAGCATGGCCAGGCCGTAGTATTTGTCCTGGCGGTGCAACCCGGCCAGATAGTTGGGCCGCGCGGCATCCAGCATGGAATCCGTCAGCACCGTGCCCGGCGTCATGATCCCGGTCACCTCGCGCTTGACGATGCCCTTGGCCTGCGCGGGGTCTTCCATCTGGTCGCACAGCGCCACTTTTTTGCCGGCGCGGATCAATTTGGCCAGATAGGCGTCCGCCGCGTGATACGGCACGCCGCACATCGGGATGCTTTGCCGCTTGGTCAGGGCGATGCCCAGAATGTCCGCCGCCACCACGGCATCCTCGAAAAACATCTCATAGAAATCGCCCAACCGGAAAAACAGAATGGTGTCGGGAGCGATTTCCGCCTTCGCGCGCCGGTACTGCGCCATCATGGGGGTTGTGGATCTTTCGCTCATCGTCGTGGCGACAATGAAGCAAACCCCCGGGCGCCTGAACAGCCAAAACGCGGGTCCGCCCGCGAGAAAACCACGGCGCAGGGTTGCCAACCCCCGCGCGCCTCTGGTATAACCCGCGCCATTGTTGACAAGGAGTGGGTTCAGTGGCGAAGGATAATAATTTAATCGTGGTGCCCGGCGAGGTGGTCAAAGTGCTGCCCGCGACGATGTACCGCATCCGCCTGGAAAACGGGCATGAGGTTCTCGGGCATATTTCCGGCAAAATGCGCCGGCATTTCATCAAGATCACCACGGGCGACAAGGTCACCGTGGAAATCAATCCCACGGACCTGACCAAGGGCCGCATCACATTCCGCGAAAAGACCTGACGCGCGCCGCGCGGCGGCGGGGAACCATCACGTCAGGCGCAAGTGGCGCAGCCACTGGCGAAAATCAGGGGGCAACGGGGATACCGCCACCACGGGTTGGCCGCTGGTCGGATGGCTGAAGCGTAATTCGTGGGCGTGCAACATCTGGCGGGGCACCGCGGTGAAGACCGCGCTGCGCGCGCTGAAGTATTGCCGGTCGCCCAGCACCGGCGTGCCGACCTGCTGCAGGTGAATCCGGATTTGATGGGTGCGGCCGGTTTCAATCAGGACGGTCACATGCGCGCAACGCGGCGGCTGGGACTGCCCCGATACCTGCCGCACGCGGCTCACCGCCGTCAGGTTGTCCACCGCCGCGCGGATTTCCATTTGCGGTTCCGGCAAATGGCCGGCAATGAGCGCGTGATACAGCTTGCGCACGCGGCCGGCGGTAAATTGCGCCACCAGCGCGCGGCGGGTGGCATCATCCCTGGCCAGCAGCACACCGCCGGAGGTATCCTTATCGAGGCGGTGCACCGCGCGCAGCGTAGGGCAGCCGAGCTGCTCGCGCAGCCGCGCTTCCAGCGAGCGCTCGCCGGTGGTCAGCAGGTGCGGCGGCTTGTCGGCCACCACAAACAGGGGGTCCTCCACCAGCAGCCGGATGGGCGCGGCCGCCGCAGGGCGCGCCATGGCCGTGGGCAACAGTTCCACCACATCGCGGGTTTGCAGCAAATGCCGCGCCATCCAAATGCGGCGGCCATTGACGAAGACCAGCCGCTCATCCAGCAGATTCTTGGCGCCGCGCCGGGAGAGCTCCAGGCATTCGGCCAGATAATCCAGCAGCGGCGTGCCGTTACGGCGCACCGGCGGCAGACGACGAAGGACAGGCGTGGAACCGGGCGATCGTTTCATGGGCTCCCCAGACGAAAGGGTGAAAAGTTGGTTTGCACATCATACGGGTCGGATTGCTCGGCCCGTTTCAGGCGGCCAATCAGCAAATAGGTCAGCGGCGTGGCGATCACTTCGTAGCCGGTTTTGAGGACAAAGTTCCAGAGGGAAACGCGGGCCACCAGGCCCGGCGGCCACACGCCGCCAAACGCAATCGCCGTGAACAGCAGCGAGTCCACGCCTTCGCCGACGATGGTGCTGCCGATGGTGCGCATCCAGAGGTGGCGGCCCTTCATCCGCACCTTCATTTGGGCCATGATCCACGCGTTGAGGAACGAGCCGCACCAAAACGCGGCCATGCTGCCCAGCACCACGCGCGGCGTTTGCCGCAAAATGGCCGTGAACGCCCCTTGCAGCTCCCAGCCGGGCGCCGCCGGCATGCTGGCCACCAGCACAAACGTGGCGGCGGCAAAAAGGTTCAGCACAAAGCCCAGCCAAATGACGCGCCGCGCCTGGGCATAGCCATACACTTCCACCAGAACATCCCCGAAAATATACGAAATGGGGAACAGCAGATTGCCGCCATCCATGAGGATGAACGGCAATCCGGGCAACGCGACCGGCTTGATGGCGGCAATGTTGGAAATCACCAGCACCGTGCAGAACACCGTGGCAATGGGCGCCAGCCATCGTCGCGGCGCGCGCGGCGCCTGCACCGGGGTCATTTGTGGAACGGATTGAGGTTTTGCAGGGTTTCGCCCACGGCCCGGCCCGCATCCACCGCCGCGCCGCCGATGGCCTTGCCTGCGTCAGCCGCCGCCCCGCCAACCGCCTTGCCGGCATCCACCGCCGCGCCGCCGACGGCCTTGCCGGTGTCGAGCGCGGCCCCGCCGATGGCCTGCACGCCATCGCCCAACAGGTGGCCCGCGCCCCCAATGGCCGAGCCGGCCGCACCCGCAATGGCCTGCAGGATGCTTTGCAAGGTTTCGAGCACCGTGGCGCCATCCTTCTCCTTGCCCAAATCGGTCAGCGTAATCGGCGGCAACGGAATCGGCACCGCGCCGCCGCCGGTCAGAGCCGCCGCGCCCGTCAGCGAGAAGTTCAACCGGCTGCCGGTAATGCTCAACTTTTCAATGATGACCTTTTTCCCCGCCTTTTCTTCCCCGGCTTTTTCTGTTTCCTTCGCTTCGGGTTTTTCTGCGGCTTCCTTTTCCTCGCCGGAAAGCGCCTCGATCAGCGCGCCCAGATTGCTGCCGCGCAGCCCCTGTTCATAGGTGACCACCAGGCCGTCAATCGCGATTTCCTTAATGACGATGGTATCGCTCAACAGCGACTTGTTATCCAGCCGCACCGCCACGGAGCCCAGGTCCAGCAGGCCGTCGGTCTTGAAGCCCGCCGGATTGCCCACATGCAGCCCCCCCAGCGCCGCCTTGCCACGAAACAGCGAAATATCCGCCTTGTCCAGCGACACCGGCACGCCCAGCAGTTGCGGCCCGGCCGCATTGGTCGCCTTCAGCACCACCTTGTCCAGCGCCAGTTCCAAAACCACCGCCACGATCGCCAGCCCAACCAAAATCCCCACCAAGATTTTCACCCATTTTTTCATCTTTTGCTCACCTATTCCTATTTCAGATCTTCCTCCACCCTACCACGTTGCCGACTTTTGTGCCCTCAAAAATCCACGCCCGGCCGCCGAATAAACTTCCCTCGGCCCCGATCGGGCGGCGCGCAGCGGGAATCAGGCCGCCCGCGCGCCGGAGTCCGCGGAAGGTTCGGCGGGCATTTTACGTCTTGATCGAATGCCAAAAAAAGAGCCTGCTCCCCCATTATGCCTTATCCCATTGAGAAAAAGTTTGTGGTGGCGGTGTCGTCCACCGTGCTGTTCGATTTGTCCTATGAACACGCCCTGTACATGGAGCAGGGGTTGGAGGCGTTTCGCCGCTATCAGCACGAGCACCGGGACGATTTGCCCAAGCCGGGCACGGGGTTCCCGTTCATCCGCCGCCTGCTGATGCTCAACCAGATGTATCCCGACGAACACCCGGTGGATGTCGTGATCCTGTCGCGCTATCACGCCGATGACGGAATGCGGGTGCTGGCGGCGGTGCGCGAGTACGGGCTGGATATCACGCGGGCATTCTTCATGGCCGGGCGCAAGCCGTATCCGTTCATGGAATCGGTCAATGCCACGCTTTATTTGAGCACCAACGCGGAGCAGGTGCGCGAGGCCGTGGCGCTGGGCCACCCGGCCGGCCATGTGCTGCCCTGCGCCGCCGTGGATGACGGGCAGGACGACCAGTTGCGCATCGCCTTCGACTTCGACGGCGTCCTGGTGGATGACGAGGCCGAGAAGGTGTACAAACAAACGCAGGATCTGGACAAATTCCGCCAGTACGAATTGGACAACCGCGACCGCCCGTTGAAGTCCGGGCCGCTGATGCCGCTCTTTCAGCAACTGGCCTATTTCCAGAAATTGGACAGCCAGCGGGCGCAGGATGATTCCGGGCGCCAGCGGCTGCTGCGCATCTCCATCGTGACCGCCCGGGGCGCGCCCGCCCACGAGCGGCTCAATAATACGTTGTCATCGCTGGGGCTGGAGGCGGATGAGGTGTTCCTGATGGGGGGCATCGAAAAGAAGCGGGTGCTGGATATCCTCAAGCCGCACCTGTTTTTCGATGACCAGTTGGCGCATTTGCAGCCGGTGGCGCACAGCACGCCATCGGTGCACATCCCGTTCGGCATCGCCAACCGGGGCGGGGATAATACTTGACAAGAATTAGCCAATTATGGTGATTGTCCAGCGATGAAGAGGATGTCCAATGCCAAATTACGGGAGGCGTTTCATGCCGCGGGATTGCGACTGACGCGCCAACGCCTGCTGATCTGTCGCGAGTTGGCCAACCGTTATGACCATCCCGATGTGGAGCGGATTCATCAGTCGGTCCGAATGAAGCTGAAGCGGATTTCGCTCTTCACGGTGTACCGCACGGTGAATGTGCTGGAGCAGAACGGGCTGGCCTGGCGGGTCAGCACGTGGAAGGGCCACGCCCGCTATGACGGCAACACCCACGCCCACGCCCACTTCCTGTGCGAAGATTGCGGCCGCATTGATGACGTGGATACCGAGGGCGCCTGCCACGAGATGCGCGACCGCGTGATGGAATACCTGCCGGATCGCCAAGTGCGCCGCGTGGAGCTGATGATCATCGGCACCTGCGCCGATTGCCTCGCCGCAACCGGTGTGCCGACGGATACGCCCTGAGTTCCGCCCCCCCCCCGAAAATCTCGCTGTCACCCGTTGCCTTGCCACCGGACGATTCTGTTTTTTTGGGCCGGCCCCAAAAAATGCTTCCCGTTGGATTGCAGGGCTGGAATGGTCGCAGACCTTCCAGCCGTTCCCGGCGGGAAGGTTTCGTGCCTCAACCATTCCCGCCCGACAAAAGCTTCCGGGGGAACGGGGTGGGCGGGGGCCGGTCTTGGGGCCATAAAAAAGCCACCCGGGAGGGGGTGGCTTTTGTGCCGTTGGGGCGGCGATTATTTCGCGGCTTCGAGGGCGGCGATCAGGGCCGGGGCTTGTTGCACGCCGACGAACTGCTTCACGGCCTGGCCATCCTTGAAGATGATCAGCGTCGGGATGCTCTGCACGCCGAATTGGGCGGCGATGGAACCGGCATCGTCCACGTTGAGTTTGGCGATTTTGGCGTCCGCCACTTTGCCGACGACCTGTTCGAGGATCGGGGTCTGCATCCGGCAGGGGCCGCACCACGGTGCCCAAAAGTCCACCAGCACCAGACCGGACTGGGTTTCGCTCCTAAAGTTTTGTTCGGTTAGATCCATTATTCCTGCGCTCATGTTGTTTTCCTTTGGTTGGGGGGTTTTTTGTTTTTTTCCAAATGGGTCAGGGGGCGGCCCGGTCCTTCAGGCCGAGCTTGCGGAACACGATGGAGGGCGGGCAAAAGCCGGTGAGGGCGGATTGCATGAGGTTGAGCCCGATGAAGGCGGTGAACAACAGCCACCATTGGCTGTGATAATGGACGAGGGCCACGGACACCAGAATCATGATGCCGGCGAACAGGCGGACGGCGTTTTCAATGGTCATGGGAGGATTCCTTTTTTTGCGGGGGAAGGCTCCCCGCCGGGATGCCGGCGGGGAGCGTCAAGCCAGCTTATGACTTGTTGAGCACTTTCTTCAGGACGTCTTCCTTCGGCAGTTTGCGCGAGCAGAAGTACCACTCCTGGCACACCATTTCCTCCTTGCCGTCCATGCGGTTCTTGGCGGAACTGCAACTGGCGGCCGGGCTGATGATGACGTCATCGCCGGGGCGCCAGTCGGCGGGGGTGGCGATGCCGAACGCATCGGCGGCCTGCAGGGCGATCAGCGCCCGATAGAGCTCGTCGAAGTTGCGTCCGAGGCTCAGCGGGTAATAGATGATCGTCCGGATGATGCCCTTGGGGTCAATGAAGAACACGGCGCGCACGGCCTGGGTGGTGGCTTCGCCGGGTTGGATCATGCCGTAGGCCTTGGCGACGTTCATGGTGATGTCCTCGATGAGCGGGAACCGCACTTCGACGTTCTTATGGCCGCGGTATTCAATCTTTTCCTGAATGGAGCGCAGCCAGGCAATGTGGCTGTAGAGCCCATCCACGGAGAGGCCGACCAACTTGCAGTTGGCTTCGGCGAATTGCTTCTCCATGGACGCAAAGGTGATGAATTCCGACGTGCACACCGGCGTGAAGTCCGCCGGGTGGCTGAACAGGATGACCCAACTTCCTTCGTATTGCTTCGGGAAGTCAATGTCGCCCTGCGTGGTTTTCGCCTTGAAGGCGGGGGCCTTGTCGCCGATGCGCGGCAACGAGACGGGAGCTGTATTTTGCTGTTCCATGTTTTTTCCTTTTGGGTTGGGGTTTGGGTTCTCTTTCACAGGGGTCAACGGCCGGAGGCGGTGATGGCGCCCACGATACCCCAAACCAGCATGGAAATCCATGGGTTGGAGTTGAGGGGGCAGGCGCCGGTTTTACAGCCGACGAAGCGGTAAATGGCGAAGCCGATGGCGGCGCCGATGGCGGCGCCAAGCAGGGTTTTCAAGAGTGGGCTCATGGGGGTTCCTTTGTGGGGCCGGGGTTGCTCGCGCTAAAAAATGGACTCCACGGGCAGGGCGAAGACGCGGAGGCCTTCGCCGGCGTAGAGGGTGTCGTGGAAGGTCTTGAGCGCGGCCAGGAGCCGGCCTTTTCGGTCGGCGTCAATGGCCACGAAGATCAGCACCGACTGCCCCGGGAAGGTGTGGCTTCCCAGATGCTTGCCGGTTTTGCCGGAGCCAAAGACGTTGGCAATCTCGCTGAAAGCGCCTTCGCCGTGATCGGCGATGAGGTTGCGGACTTCGCCGCGCCGGTTTTCCGGACAGATGATCATGAGCATTTGCATGGTTAGGCCTCCGTTGGGGTGGTGGAGCGGCGGTAGATCAGGCCGTAGGCCACGGGCACCACGACCAGGGTGAACGCGGTCGAGACAAACAGGCCGAAGATAATGGACCACGCCAACCCGCTGAAGATGGGGTCGAACGTGATCGGCCACGCGCCGAGCAGCGTGGTGCCGGCGGTCAGAAAGATCGGCCGGAAACGCACCGCGCCGGCTTCGATGATGGCATCCTTCAGGTTCTTGCCGCGCGCGACTTCGCTGCGGATGAAGTCAATCAGGATGATCGCGTTGCGCTGGACAATGCCGCCGAGCGCAATCATGCCGATCATGGCGGTGGCGGTGAAGAAGACCGAATCGGCGTAGCCGCCGACGGTGGCGCCGCCCACGGCGTTGAGCAGCCAGAAGCCGGGCATGATGCCAATCAACGTCAGCGGAATGGACAGCATGATGACAATGGGCAGCAGGTAGGAGCCGGTTTCATAGACCAGCAGCACATAGATCGCCAGCAGTGCGGCGGAGAAGGCAATGCCGAGGTCGCGGAAGACGTCCACGGTGATTTTCCATTCGCCTTCGCCGGTCCAGACGGCGTGCGTGCCGTCCGGCAGCGGGTTGGCCTTCAGGTCGGCCTGCCGGTTGAGCACGGCATAGGCCGGGCCGCGCCCGGCCATCTCGGCGGTGACGTACACCACGCGCTCCATGTTCTTGTGCATGATGGTCGGCTCGACCACGTCTTCGGCAAACGCGCCGAGTTCGCCCAGTTGCACGCTGTTGCCCATGCGGCCCTTGACCATGATGGTCTTGAGGCGCTCGGGGTCGGAACGCTTTTCGCGCGGCAGGCGCAGGACGATGGGCAACTCGTTTTGCTCCCCGGCGGCGTGCACCGTGCCGGCGGGCATTCCGCTCAGCGCGATGCGCAGCGTGTTGACGACATCTTCCGTCGAAACCCCGTTGAGGCCGGCCTTTTCGCGGTCCACGCGGAAGAACAGCTTCTGCTGGCCGGCTTCGGCGGAATCATCAATGTCCACCACGCCGGGCTCGGTGGCCAGCCGCGCTTGCAGGTCTTCGGCGGCGGCGATGAGCGCGGAATAGGGCTGATCGGGGCGGCCATAGATTTCGGCCACCACCGTGGAGAGCACGGGCGGGCCGGGGGGCACTTCGACAATCTTGAGGTTGGCGCCGGTTTGGCGGCCGATGGCCTCAATGTCGTTGCGAATGCGCAGGGCGATGGCGTGGCTGCTCATTTCACGCTGTTGGCGCGGCAGCAAATTGATGCGGACATCGGCCATGTTGGGGCCTTGGCGCAGATAATAGTGGCGCACCAAGATCGGAAGAGCGTCGTGTAGGGAAAGAGTGTACGTCCTGGTGTA
>CAZNGD010000025.1:0-13290 GCA_964572295.1 uncultured Verrucomicrobiota bacterium | reverse complement strand
TGAACACCGTACGGCTGGCCGCAGGTGCGGGTCCGAGCTCCGGCACGCCGGGCGATGTGTACTTTGACGAAGTGCGCATTGCCACCAACTGGGCGGGCCTGCTCGGCGTGGTGCCCAGCAAGCCGGTGGACCCCTCCAGCCAAACCGCCACCAAGGACGGCAACGAAATGCTGCGCCTGAGCTGGACCAAGAATGGCGCGGGCAGCGATGTGATGATTCTGCACAAGGCCAGCGCCATCTCGACGGATCCCACCGACGGCACCGGCTATAGTGTGGGCAGCACGATTGACGGCGCGACGGTCATCTATCGCGGCAGCGCGACCGCGATGGAGCATGTGGTGGCGGCGGGGTCCGCCAACTATTACAAGTTCTACTCCTACAACGGCGCCAATTATTATTCCACCGGCGTGACGGCCAACGAGACCATGGGCTCCTATGCCGCGCACGAAGTGGTCAACCCGTTCTCCTACACCAACGCCACGGCGCTGGGGGCGGCCAACAAGGGTGGCCAGGGCTTCGGCGCCAATTCGTGGTCCACGGGCGGGTCCGGCAACTGGACCAGCGCGACCAATCCGGCGACGGCCACCGACAAGGAGCCGCGCTTCGTCAACTCCGATAACTACCCGGCGATGGCCGGCAATCTTGTACGCCTGACGGATTTGGGCAACAACGAGAATGGCTACGCCGAGCGCCAGTTGAACACGCCGTATGAAAACGGCACGATGTATGTGGCCTTCATGATGTCGTACCGCTACGACGGCGCGAACAAGTGGGCGGGCTTGAGCCTGTATGACAACGGGACGGAAAAGGCATTCTTCGGCAAGGGGGCGGGCGCCAACTACCACACGTTGGCCATCGGCGATGGCTCCAGCACGTGGTGGGCCAGTGAGGACCTGGCTGGCACCGGGGCCAACGATGGCCGCGGTGATACGGGCCGCGTGTATCTGGTGGTCGGCAAGTATGACTTCAGCACGAAGCAACTGCAGGCGAGCGTGTGGCCGCAATTGGCCAACACCTTCCCCGCCACCGAGCCCGGCACCTGGCACGTCAGCCAGGACGGCGTGAACATTTCCTACATCAACAAGATCCGCCTGCACGCGGGCAGCGGCGATGCCGGCAACACCATCAGCGCGGCGCAGTTTGACGAAATCCGCATCGGCAGCAGTTGGGCGCAAATCGTGCCGACGGTGTGCGCGACGTGGGTCGGCAGCAACACGCTGAGCGGTGTGGCGTGGACGGCCGCCGCCAGCGATTGGCTCGGCAACAGGCTGAACTTTGAGTTCCAGTCCTACCCCGTCGGCCTCGGGCAGGTGGCCACGCTGGCGTTCGACTGGGCGCAAAACGGCAGCTTTGCCGCCACGAACTCGATGAGCTGGTTGAAGAACGAAAACAACAACAGCTATTGGTCCAATCAGGTGCAAATGACGGCGGCGGGCGTCTTCACCAGCCGGTTTAGCGCGGCGGGCAGTTCCTGCGCGGCCAAGACCACCACCAACCCGGCGTTGACGGTGCAAAATCTGAACCCGCCGACCGGCGCGTCGGCCACCCGCGACGGCACCTATACCAACAGCCAAATCAATCTGGCGTGGACCCGCGGCGTATCCGGAGAGGCCAAGGCTACGATCATTGTGCGGCAGACCTCTGATGCCGGTTGGACTGCGCCGGTGAATGGCGCGACCTACAATGCCGGCGACTCGCTGGGCAGCGGCACGGTGGTTTATCGCGGCTCCGCCACGTCCTTCAACGATACCGGCCTCGCGCCTGATGTCACCTACTACTATCGTTTCTATGCGGAAAACTGGTCGTACTACTCGGTGACCTATGCGGCGGCCAACGCCAAGACGGCCCCCGGCGGGCAAAGCATCACGATTGATGGCAGTCCCAACGACTGGCTGGGCGTGGCTTCGCCCATCCTGGATCATTCGGTCAGTTCGGTGCAGCAATTCATCTGGACGGACAAGCGGACGGAAGAGCGCACGGATCAGGGCGACCACGCCAATGCGGACATCACGGAATTCCGGGTGTTTGCGGATGCCACCTGGGTCTATTTCCTGGTGCGGTTGAACAACATCTCGGATGCCAGCAAGCCGTTTGTGGCCGTGGGCGTGGATACGCGCCGGGATGGTGCCAGCACGGCGCTGACGTGGCTGGGCGACGACTCCAGCACCTTCATCGGCAGCGGCTATTCCAACGACGGCGTGGCGGCGGCGCATTACCCGGAATACCAGATCAACGTCCACAACGTGGATGCGGCCGGCGGCGCGCGCATTGAAATGTGGGCGCACGACGGCACGTATTGGTATGCCCCGCCCACCGGCGGCAATACCGAAGTGGCCATCAGCGCGGCGAATAACGCCATCGAGTTCCGCGTGGCCCGCGCCGATCTGAACCTGACCGGCGACAAAACCGCGCGTTTCACCGTGGCTTCGTTCATTAACACCGGCGCGTGGAACAACGATGGCGACGGCACCACACACATCGCCGACAACACCGCCAATGCCGTGGATTCCATTGCCATTCCGCCGTGGAACACGGAAGACAACGAGGCCAAAATGTCCGCCTGGCTGGAGGATATCAGCGATGGCGATCTCGATTTCTGGTTCGACGTGAAGTTTGGCGGCGCCGGGCTGGTGGACAACCAGCGGCCCTCCACCCCGGTGCTGGTGGCGCCCACCAACAATGCGGGCATTGCGGCCAGCCCCACCTTCCAATGGCAGCCCGCCGCGGATAATGACGGGCAGATCACCGGCTACCTGCTGGAAGTCAGCACCAACGACCAATTCAACGGGATAGCCGGCACCGAGAATGGCACGGTGGATTTGCGCATCCACCTGCCGGCCACGCAAACGAATTACACCTTCACGACGATTGCATCGCAATACTGGTGGCGGGTGCGCGCGCGCGACAACGCGGGCGAGCTCTCTGCGGCCACCACGCATACGTTCCGGGTGGTGGGCAAGCTGGATACCGAAGGGCCGCAGCCCACGCTGCTCTACATCGGCACCAATGTGGCCGGCTACCTGGCGGGCCATTACGATGCCCACATCGCCATGTATGGCCCCATCCAAAGCGTGCTCGATAGCGAGCTGCGCGATACCAACAACGTCTTCGGGTTTGTCCTGCGCTGGGAGGATGCCAGCGGCGTGTATGCCACCAACCGCAACCGGGATACGGGCGGATTTGCCTTTAACATCGTGGATGGGGATGGCCGCGTCTCGCCCAACTGGGACCTGTTGGAATCCAACACCGTCAGCGGCGCGACAACCGACTGGGGCATTGACCTGCCGTTCAATGCCAGCAACACGCTGGCCACCGGCAACTCGGACAAGGTCGTCACCAATTATGTGGGGGCGGCTTTCACCATCACCAACTATGACCCGACCATCCGGTACTACCTGACCGTCAGCGCCGAGGACAGTTGCACCGAGGGCGGCAGTTGGGTGGAATATGGCTCGTGGTTGAGCTTCAAGGCGGAGTCCGGCGGCAAATACTTCAGCGGCTGGTGCGCGGATGGCCCGAACACCGCGCGCAACATCACCACCAACTATCTGATTGAAATCCAGGTGGCGGATGACGACATCGTGCCGCCAGCGGCCAGCTTGGCGCTGGGGTGGAAGAACAACGGCACCAATGCCGCCCTGGTGGTTTCCAATGACGTAGGCCGCCTGGGCTACGTCAGCGGCGAAGGACAGGATGTGCTGTACCAAATCACCGATGGCGCGCTGATCGGCAAACCGCTGGCTTTCTCCTTCAATGCCTATGATTCCTATTACAAGGGCATCGCGCTGGGCACGTCCGCAACCTTCACGGATAAGGGGCGCACGCTGACGAACAGCTCGTTTGTCGCCGCCTATTGGCAGACCAACTGGGCCAATTACGATGTCACGCGCAGTGCGGTGACGGATACCCGCGATGCGGGAACCATGCTGACGTGGTACTGGCCGAGCATGACCACGCAGGATGTCACCAAACTGTGGGGCCCCGACAGCCTCTCCGGCCCGCTGGGGGTGACCAACCTGATTCAGTTGGATCTCTACGACGTGGATAACGACCGCAACGACGATCAGGCCGCCACGCGCGTGAACTTCGGTCGCGTGGTGTTGGTGGATGACGATGCCACCGATCCCACGCTGGAGACCGCCACCCTGCAGGCGACCGGCACCGGCCTCGCCCGCGAATATGCGTTGACCAATTTGGTGGGGTGGACGTTTACCGGCAGCGATATTAGCCGCCTCACTTCAACCAATGTGGCCGCCGGCGTGACCTCCAGCCCCGTCAGTCTGGATAGCGGCACCATTCAGGGTACGGACATCATCACCGTGAGCGCCGGATTTGCCGGTGGTGGAACACGTTCATGGTTGTTCAGCCTGACCCCGGCGGATACCGGCAAGACCTTCAAGGCCGAGAGCATCAGCTTCGATAGCCGGGTGAGCAGCGTCAATGGACCGGACACCTGGGAAATCTGGGGCAAGATGCCGGGTGGCAGCGAAGTGCTCTGGGCTTCCGGAATCATGGATCTCTCCGACGCTGATAACCCCGTGGGAACCAACTGGAACAGCTATTCCGCGGGCTTGGCGATGCCCACCGCCGCCACCAATACCGTGGAGTTCCGCATCAAGGCCTATGTGGCTGACACCAACCATCTGACGGGTGGTGGTACGGCGACATGGTCGCTCGATAACCTGGTTGTATCCGGCTACATCCTCGGCCCGGCGGGCGGGACGCAAATCACGGATCACGATTTGGCCATGGGCACGGTGTCATTCCGTCTCCAAGCGGCGGATGAATACAGCGGCATTGATGGCACCATTGGCGTCACCGGCCGCGCGCCGCGCGTGGACTTCTGGAACGTCTCTTCCAACGCGGTTCCCATCACCAACGCCTTCATCACCAACGGCTGGACTGCGGCCACCAACACCACCTTGACCATCACCGGCCATGCGCCGCCCGCGATGGACAAGAAACAAATCGTGCTGGGCGCGGGCGGCGGCCAGTTGACCTATTACACGCGCTTCACCGTCACCGATGCCGATACCGATCGCGACGGCGACTGGCGCGCGGTCCATGGCTCCATCACGAATCTCGTGTACGACAACGATGGCAACCGCCCGGCGCGCGGGTACCTCTTCGGCGGCCCGCTGGGCCTGTTCGTGGATGGCGACCTGACCAAGGTGGTGGGCAGCGGCAACGACCGCGAATACCGCATCAATGATGAGCAACTGCAGACCTTCGTCGCCACCTCGCTGACGATGAAGGTCAACCTCTATGACTACAGCGGCTGGACCGTGCCCGAGCTGTGCGTCTCGAACAGCGTCTCCGGCCGCCTCAGCACCAATAGCTGGCTCGAAGCGGTGCATACCACCGATGTGGACACCACCAACAAGCCGGATGCCGTCATGGAATGGCGGATTTCCCAGGCCCAAGCCAATACGTTCTTCAACGATTACGAGAACATCACGAATGAAATCCGCATCATCTCCGTCTGGGACAAGGATGACGACCGGCAGGATGTCAACGGCAACAACGTGGATGCCCTCGAACTGACCAACGCCCGCCTCGGCTTCATGACGTTTGTGGATAATGATGTCGGCCAGCCCAATGTGCAGCGCAGCTATAGCGCCGCCCGCAGCAGTTGGACCGTGCCCCAGGTGTTCCTCGGTCTGCCGGGCGATGTCGCGCGCTCCAACTTGCTGATCAACGGCGACACCGTGCTGGCCAACACCAACGCCGCCGCCGTGCTCGCCAACCTGACCAACCGGGTGTATGACAGCCAACTGGCCAAGGTGACCGCGACCGAGCCGCTGAGCTTCGTGCTCCCGCTGTTCGATACCGGCGGTGGCGGCCAGGGCCGGACCATCAAGGGTGTGCAGCGCGGCACAACCGCCACCGAATCCTCCATCAACGGCGGCGCGCACGACATCACCAACACCTCGCTGAGTGTCGGCGCCGTGGTCGTCAGCAACACCGCCCAGTATCGCAGCGACATCAGCTCGCCGCTGGCGCACACCCGGATCGCCGCACAATTCCCGACCAGCGTGTGGACCTTCACCTCCTTCTCCTACGCGCAGGTGGGCGATTGGCTCGCGGCAGGGCGCACCACCACCAACCACAGCCTGTCGGTTGCCATCTTTGATGCCGACGACAACCGGCCCAACGACCAGCGTGACCAGACCGTGGCCCTGGGCACATTGCTGGTGTTGGACAACGATACCGTGGCGCCCAGCCCACCGACGAATGTCACAGTGAACGGCCAGGCCATGGTGGGGCCGCTCTCGCGCGCGACGGCGGCTTGGACCAACAAGCCGGAATTCCGCGTCACCTTCACGGCATCCGTGGATGGCGCGAAGGCGGGCACGGACTTGGAGGTGACGGGTATTGGCGAATACCGCACCGCAACGGACAAGGCTGACATCGGGCCGGACACCGGCACGCCGCTGTCTGTCCCGGCGGAAGGCGCGCTGGCTGATTATGGATTTGAGCAGAACGGAATCGGCTGGACCTTGGCCGGCGGCGCGACGGCTTCGACCAACCATGCCTTTGAAGGCGCCCGCTCGCTGCGGATGGTCTCCGGCGCCAGCGCCACGCAGATCATTCCGCTGGCCAACACCAATGGCCTGATACCGCGCATCACGGTGATGGGCGAGGCCTACCGCGGGGCCACCGCCGGCACGCTGAGCGTCACCGGGCTGGATGCCAACGGCGACGCGGTGGCGGGTTCTTCATTTGTCGTCACCAATACCGGCGTGGCCGGGCAGTGGGTGCTTGGCACCAATGCACCCACCACCTTCGCCGCCACCGTGGACCGCATCAGGGTGGCTCTGGCTTCCGGCACCGATACCTATTGGGATGATGTCTATCTCAAGGTGGAATTGCTCGATAACGGCACCCCGGTGAACGAAGTGGCCACCATCTTCATCGCCACCGAACAGGGCCTGACCACCAATTATCTGTTCGCCGTGGATCGCGACAACAACCGGCCGGGCGACCGCATGGCCAGCAGCAAGTCCAATGATGCCGTCATTCCGTCCTTCGGCACGGCCTACGACATCACCAAGCCCACGCCCGTCCCCATGCCCGCCAACGCGGCCTCGACCGAAACGGTGGATGACCCCACCACGCAGTTCGATCTGCAGTGGGTCACGGCGGGCGTCGGCCCCGACGACGAAGCGGACGACAACTATCCGCACGCGCGGTTCTCCGGCATTGACGTGCTCTCGCCGTGGCGCAGCTACAAGATTTATTGCGGCGTCTTTGATCCCAACCTGGTGCCCATCAGCGACCCCGGCCACGGCAACGGCAATGCCTACATCTATACGAACTTCATCGTGACCGGCGCGTACACCAACTGGCCGGCCATCACCGCAACCAATGCCATTGTGGACCCGTCCGCCACCGGCACCAACTATCTGGCGTTGACCAACCTGTCGCAAGGCAGCATCCGCCTCTACGACCTGGAATACGACCAGGATTACGCCATCGTCATTGTCGGCCTCGACCAGGCCGGCAATGAAGGGCCGGCCTCGGCGGCCAGTTGGGCCACCAACAACACCATCCGCTTCGCCGTGACCCAGGGCCTGTACCGTTCCTTTGCGACCGCGCCTTCCTTCCCGGATATGGGCGGCACCAACAACTTCAGCCCGTGGGCCGGCAACAACAAACGCGCCTCCGCACTCTACTGGCTGGCCGCCGGCCCGACCAACGAACAGGGGCAGTACGAACAGGTCAATAAGGACTATGACCTGATTTACTTCGATTCCTCCTCCTTCCAAGAAAACACCAACTGGACGTGGCAACGGGCCGGCACCGTGCGGACCAACTGGTTCGTGGAAACCAATTCCCAAAATTTGGCGCATGGCACGATGCGCTTCTTCCGCGCGTCCTACATGGATCGCTGGCGCCGCACCAATGTTGTGAGTGGCTTGCCGCAACGCCCGCTCGCCAGCGAGGAAGTCTACGCCATGCACAACATCGTCCTCTCCGAGGGCCGCAACTATGTCGCGCTGCACGGCCTGCCCTACACCAACACCTTTGCTGCGGTCTTCGGCACCGACACCAACATCTGGCCCGCTGGCCCCACTGTGGCGGCCGGCGCAACCAAGGTGGAGTTCTTCGCCCCCGGCACCAACGCCTTCGCCAGCGAGGTGTTCTTCTTCGGCTCGGACGGCAATTGGTATCAATCCGGCAATGCCACGCCGGTCACCACCAGCTTGCAGGCCACCAACTTCTTCGCGCGCAGCTTCTCCCTGACCCTGCCAACCAACCTGACCGGCCGGGGCTATGCCACCACCAACGCCTTCGATTGGGACCAGTCGAAAACCAACTTGATCCCGGCGCTGGTCTGGCACCCCATCCTCCAAGTGCCGACCAACGGCTTCACCCACACCATCTTGTGCGGCCAGGATGCGCGTAAGACCAACGAGATCCGGGTGTATAACATCGTGGCGTTGAACCTGCCGGTGTCCGTGGGACCGGCCGCTCTCAACCTCCCCACCAACTTCACCCGCGGCGATCCTAGCTCGGCCGATCACATCTACGCCCTCGAAAGCACCACCAAGAATCCGCGCACCGACGCCATCTATTGCAATTCGTCGGAGCAGTGGCGGTTTGTGAAGGATAACTCGCCGGCGCCCAACGATTACTTCAAGCCCAACGACATGATCGTGATTGTCTTGCGCAACGGCGGCACCAACAACACGTGGACGTGGACCTATCACCCCACGAACTTCTACACGCTGCCCACGCGCTGGATGGGGCAGTAAAGCCCCCCCGCCGCCCGGTCCGGCCACGCTTTCCGCGTGCGCGAGTGATTGCATTCGCCCGCTGGCAAGGCTATGGTGCTGGATGTTCGCCGGCAAAATGTCCGGCGCGCCGGCCGGGCTCTCGCCGCGCCGGCTGCCATGGGTTGGGTCCATGCGACGGATGAGGCCAAAACCCCGCCAGGGCCGGAAGGCAGCAACGGTATGGTCATTCCTCCGGGTGCCGTGGGTTTTCTGGCTCATGGCAGTCGGCTCGGTGAGTGCGCGGCGGCGATAACCCCGCGGAGAACGACAACATGTCATACGAAGTTTTGGCGCGAAAATGGCGCCCGCAGCAGTTTGCCCAAGTGGTGGGTCAGGACCACGTCGTGCAAACGCTCCTGCGCGCCATCCAGACCGGACGCGTGGCCCACGCCTATCTGTTCGTCGGCCCGCGCGGCACCGGCAAAACCACCACCGCCCGCCTGCTGGCCAAGGCCCTGAATTGCCAGCGGCGCGGCGCCAATGCCGACCCCTGCGATCAATGCGAATCCTGCCGCGACATCGTGGCCGGCAATGATTTGGATGTCATCGAAATTGACGGCGCATCCAACACCAAGGTGGACCAGGCCCGCGAGCTGCGCGACAATGTGCGCTACGCGCCCGCCCGCGGCCCCTTCAAGGTCTACATCATTGACGAAGTACACATGCTCAGCACCGGCGCCTTCAACGCCCTGCTCAAGACGCTGGAAGAACCACCGCCCCACGTGAAGTTCCTCCTCGCCACCACCGATGTCCACAAGGTGCCCATTACCATCCTCTCCCGCTGCCAGCGCTTCGATCTGCGCCGCATCAGCGTGCCGGAAATCGTCGGCCGCCTGCGCGAAATCGCCCAGGCCGAAAAGTGGAACGTCAGCGAGGATGCCCTGCTCGCCATCGCCCGCGGTGCCGAAGGCGGCCTGCGCGATGCCGAATCCGCCCTCGATCAACTCATCGCCTTCAAAGGCGAAACCATCGAGGAAGCCGACGTCCTCGGTGTTTTCGGTTTGGTCTCCTGGCACGCGCTCGCGCAGCTTGCCACCGCCATCCTGCAAGGCCAAATGGGCGATGTCCTCGCCACCATCGCCGAACTGGACAACAACGGCCGCGACCTGCAACGCCTCGTGCAGGATTTGCTCGGCCACTTCCGCAATCTATTGGTCTGGAAACATGCCCCCCAGTTGGGACAGTCGCTCGATCTGACCGAAGCCCAACGCGATGAACTCCAACAGCAAGCCAATCTGGCCGATGGCGAAAAATTACTGCGCGTGGTCGAAATCCTGACCGCAGCCGCCAATCAGGTGCGCTTTGCGCTCTCCAGCCGGACGGTGGTGGAGGTGGCCCTGCTCAAGGCCAGCCGCGCCGCCACCGTCGTCAGCCTCGATGAACTCATCGCCCAACTACAGAACTCTCCGTCGGCGGATGGTGGCGCATCGGCGCCATCCGCCGTGCCCCCCCCCGCACCGATGCCCGTGCCCCAGCCGCCGACTCCCCCCGCCGGCAAACGGGCGCCCAAAGATGAAACCACATACCTCAAAACCCGCTGGCGTTCCCTGCTCGGCGTCGTCGCCGAGACCGCCCAGCTCGCCGCGCCCTACCTCAAGGAGGCCGCGCCCCTGCGCATCGAAGGCGACCACCTCATTTTGGGGTTTGATCCGGAGTTTTCCGACCACCTCAAACAGGTGGATAACTCACGGACCCGCTACGCCATCGAGCAAGCCGTCGGCCGCGAACTGCAACGCCCCGTCGGCGTAAAGTTCACCATCGAAGAACGCCCGCGCCCGGCGCCGCCGGACGCCGCCGCCACGCCCCCCCCGTCGCGGCCCAACCTGATCAATGACCCGCTGGTGATCCAAACCCTCGAAAAGTTTGCCGGCAAAGTGTACGATATACGCGAATAGGAGACCCCCATGGCCAATCTGATGAAAATGATGAAACAAGCCGCCGACATGCAAAAAAACATGGCCAAAGCCCAGGAAGCACTCGCCGCCTTGGAACTGGAACATGGCGCGGGCGGCGGCGCCGTACGCATCACCATCACCGGCGATGGCACCATCACCGCCATCCGCCTCGACCCCGCCATCGTGCAAAGTAACGATGTCGAAATGCTCGAAGATTTGCTCCTGACCGCCGTGCGCGGCGCGCAAGACCAGGCCCGCGAAACCGCCGCCGCCCAAATGAAACAACTGACCGCCGGCCTCAACCTGCCGCCCGGCCTCGGCTTCTAACCACCCCGCATGGATGCCCTCCATCAGTTGGTCGGCGCTCTGGCCAAACTGCCCGGCATCGGCCGCCGCACCGCCGAACGGCTCGCCGTGCACCTCGCGCGCAATCCCACCAGCGTCGCCCACGATTTATCCACCGCACTCGCCACCGCACGCCGGGAACTGACCGCCTGCCGGCAATGCGGCAGCGTGACCCCGCAAACGGAAAATCCCTGCCGACTCTGCGCCAACCCACGCCGCGACAACACCATCCTCTGTGTCGTCGAAGACCCCGCCGATATCGCCCTGATCGAACGCTGCGGCGAATATCACGGACGCTACTTCGCGCTCATGGGCAAAATATCCCCCCTGCGCAGCGAAGGCCTCGGCGACCTGCGCTTGCCCGCCCTGCTCGCCCGCGCCGCCACCGCCCGCGAAATCCTGCTCGCCCTTAACTCCGATGTCGAAAGCGACGCCACCGCCTCCTATCTCCACCACGTGCTGTCCCAAAAACTACCGGAATTAAAAATCAGCCGCCTCGCCCTTGGCATACCCGCTGGCAGCGCCATAGCCTACTCCGACCCCGTCACCCTCGGCCGCGCCATCCGTGGCCGCACCCAGGTCTAAAAATCCTCTCCCCCATAGCCCCCCCGCCAATCGCGGAGCTCGGGGCTGAAGGCATCTGGATTTTACGTACTTTCCTGAGTTCCGCATTGGGACACCCAACCATAAGCGGTCATGGCTGTTCTTGCCGGGCTTTTGTAGGGTGGGAATGGTTGAGGAACGACACCTTCCCGCCGGGAAAGGCTGGAAGGTCTGCGACCATTCCTGCCTACAACCCAACCGGAATCGGTTTTTGGGTCGGGATACCCCCAAAAAATCGCTTTATGGCAATGCAACAAGTGACAATGATATTTGTGGCGTGCGCGGAACTCAAGCCAATCGCGGAGCTCGGAGCTGAAGGAATTTGGATTTCGCGTCTTTTTCCTCTGTGGTTCCCTGCCCACTGGAGGGACGGCTTCCACGCCGTCCAGGCTCGTCGGTTCGCGGATTTTTAGCCCAAGTCCCACAGTTTTTTTGAAAAAACTACGTTTTTAGGGGTTATGACAGGACGGAAAGTCCAATTGGCGGTCACTTGCGGCTTGATGGCTTTCAACATGGGTTTGTAGTGCGGAAAATGACCCCTTGAACATGAAAAACCCCAGTAAAATCGAGAATTGTGTCCTCCAACTGCGGAACTTTGGCTGAGTTCGCCGGTTGGATGTTTTTGATTTTATCCGGTGGATTTCCCTGCCACCGCGCTCGCTGCGGGCGGGATTCCTCGGTACGCGTCCTCAAGGATCCAAAATCGGATTTCCAGCCTCAAAACCGGTTCGGATTGAAATCTTGTTCCCCAACCAACAAAAACCTCAAAAAAACAGTCAAAATCACACAAAATCCCTAAAAATAGTGCTATTTTGGCAGTAAAAACGCCTGTTTTCGGATTTATCGTGTTTGCAGGCCGATTTTTGGCCGAAAATGCAAAAACGACGCGTTTTGGGGATCGTGACACTTTACAAAAACTGGATGGACCCATCATTTTTACAATGCAAAAAATCAGCCCAAAAGTCGAGAATTACCGCATAAACACTGGATAGAATGACTGGATAGGTTTTATCCATGTTTTATAAACTCTGGATAGTGTGTTGCAAATGGCACACAAAAAAGAGGCCGATTTGGCGACGGCTACAACGCCGCAGTTTTTCCATAAAAAAATGGGGGGATCGTAGAATTGTATGGTAAATCTGGATTTGAGGATTCTGATCATGAAATTCATCGTGCGTTTCAGCGAAAAATACCTAAACAAGCGTCTGTTTTTATGAAAAAATCATAAAAACATGCGAAAAACTGGATAAAAACGCCTGTGATCCTGCCATTTTTGAATTACAAGCAAGATTTAAAGACACAAAAGGCAAAAATGTGGCTTGGCTGGACTATTTTTCGGCTTTTAGCTGCTGAAGTGGTGGTTTTTGGGTCGGAAACTGCCATTCGGGTACGTATCGCGCGGATAAAAACACGAAATCACCCACCTTAAATTTGTCCAGAGTTTATAAAGTCTGGACAGTTGGTTCAAATGGAAAAATAAAGAGGTTGGTTTGACGACGGCTGTTTTCTCATCCCCCCAGAACTATCAAAACCACCGAAAACAGCGGGGAGCCTGTTGTTCTTGATTTGCCCTGTTTTTACAAAAAAATGCGCCCCGGATGTTGCCAGCCGAGGCGCGGGGGGGGGGGGCGGGGCATGCGGCCAATTTAAATTTTACGGGCCAATAC
>CAZNGD010000024.1:0-13506 GCA_964572295.1 uncultured Verrucomicrobiota bacterium | reverse complement strand
GGGGCTCGACGGGGCGGGGGTTGCCAAACTCGAAGATGACGGCGTCGGCACCGGTGGCCTTGAGGAGTTCGCCGGTGCTGTCGGCGATACGTTGGGCCATGTCGTCGGGGAGGCCGAGGGTGATGCCTTCAATGCCGGCGGTGCCGTGGTGGGGGGCGACGACGACTTGGGCTTTTAGTTTTTCGGGGGGGGTGCCGGCGAGGAAGGCTTTTTGCTGGGCGAGGTTGAGGTCGGAGAGCACGAGCATGGCGTAGGCGCCGTATTCGATGCGGAGGGAGAGGGGATTCTCACCGGCGGGGTCGGCGGGGCCGATGGCTTCGATGAGGATGGGTTTGCCGGCGTATTCGGCGCGATAGATGACATCGCCGGCGGTGACGGTGCGCGGGGCGAGGGTGGTGCCGGAGATGCGGTGCTTGAGGCGGGTGGGGGAGAGTTCGGCGAGCCGACGGGCGACGGGTTCCGCCTGGAGGAGGGGGGCGACGCTGGGGGGGTGGGTGAGGTTATCCACGGGGATGCCCGTGAGGATGGTGGCGAGGCCGGCGCTGTGCTCGGGGCGGGGGGTGGTGATGATCAGCTCGTCGAGGCGGGTCATTTTGCGGGCGTAGAGCTGGGGCAGGATGGTGCGTTCGGCATCCACGCGGGCGGCGGGGCTGGTGACGACCATGCCGGTGTCAATGAGGACGGTTTCGCGGGTGGGGGTGTCGAGCAGGATGCTGGAGGCGTAACCCAGGGAGAGGACGGAGATTTCCAGTTTGCCTGCGGGGCGCATGCGTTCCATTTCGGCGTGGCGTTTGGCGGTGACGCCGCCGCAGAGCAGCAGGAGGAGGGCGACGAAGATCACGCGCCGGGAGCGGGGGGCGTTGCGCCAGCCGGGGCGGATGATGCGGAACCAGAGGGGCCGCCACCACACGAATACGGCGCAGAGGGCGAAATAGACGCCCAGATCAAACACGGTGGGCTTGATCATGAAGGGGTAGGTGAACCAGCGGGAGAAGTAGTGGCCGATCAGCAGGAAGCCGATGGAGAATACCCAGTTGGCGGCGCTGAGGAGCAGGGCGAGGTAGATGCCGATGCCGGGGATGAGGCCGAGCAGGCCGGCGAGCATCGAGAGCTGGAGGACGACGCCGACGAGCGGAATGGCGATGAGGTTGGCGTAGGCGCCGGCGACGGGCCAGCGCATGAAGTAGAAGGGCGAGAGGGGGACCATCATGCCGATCTGAATGCCGAATTGCGCGGCGAAGAAGCCGGCGATGGCGGGGGGGATGTTGGCGAGGCCGTAGTCGCGCAGGGGGGTGAAGCCGATTTTGGTCAGGAAATTGGCCAATGTGAAGAGGGCGATGGCCAGGACGATGTAGAACAGCCAGAAGCGCAGGGTGATGACCAGGAACCAGTGGACGGCGAAGGCCCAGGTGAGCACGCCGAGCAGAATAACCAGCACGGCGAAGTTATTGCCTTTGAGGCGCTTGAAGAGGTCGAAGAAGGGCTGGGTCATCAGGGCCAGGGAGAGGATGGCCATGAAGGAGAGGGTGAAGGAGGGGTCCACGCACATGGCGGGGTTTTGCAGCAGGATCATCAGGGCGGCGACGGGCACGCCGAGGAGGGCGGAGGAGCGCACACTTTCGCCGAGATAGCCCCAAGTGAGCAGGAAGAGGGAGTTCATGATGACGGCGCGCAGGGTGGAAGGTCGCGCGCCGGTAATGACGGCGAACACCACCAGGGCGAAGATGATCATGGGCACGTAGACCTTCTTGGAGACCTTCAGCAGAATGAAGATGCCCATGAAGAGGACGGTGATGATGGTGACGTGCAGACCGGAGACGGCGAGGACGTGGTTGATGCCGGAGTAGCGGAATTCGTCGGCGATGAGGCGGTCGGTGTGCTTGCCCAGGGGGATGAGGGGGGGCACGGCGGAGGTTTTATACATGTCGTTGGCCATGGAGACGGTGCTTTGCATGCCGTAGCGCAGGCCGAGGGTGAGGGCGCCGTGGAAGGCGGAGTTGGGTTGGGGGGTGGTTTGCTTGATGACGCGCACGATTTCGTCGCGCAGATAGAGCGAGAACTCGACGAGGCCGTTGCCTTGGCGGGGGGCGGCGGCGCCTTCGGGGGTGACGACGGCGATGGGCGCGGGGCCTTCGCGCGGCACGTACAGGCGCATTTGGCCGCCGATGTTATAGCTGCGCAAATAGTTGGCCTGGTCGAAGCCGGTTTTGTTGGAGGAGTGCGGGGCGGAGACGAGCTCGCCGGTGAGATAGACATCGTAGCCGTAGGCGGCGGAGCAGGCGAGGTTTTCATAGCCGGGGGTTTCGGGGTCCACGGTGATGCGGATGTTTTGCCGGTCCACCGGGAAGAATGGGCCATCGGGCTGATACTGGATGAAGTCGGGTTTGACGGAGAGGATGGTTTTGAAGGAGTAGACCCACGGGTCGCTGTTGATGCGGCCCAGCACGCTGATCGGCACGACGTTGTGGCCGGAGCGGGAGAACAGGGCCACGGTGTTTTCAGGCTGCAGGATGGCGAGTTTGACCGGCTGGGTGGGGGGCTGCACAAACTCCACGCGGTCCAGATGGGTGAAGGCCTGCTCCACCAGAACCACGCTCCTGGCGGGGGTGCCGGCGGGGATGATGATTTCTTCGCTGGCTTGCGGCAGGTTATACTGGGTGAATGTCCAGTTGCCGTCGGCATCCATGATGGGCACGCCGTTGGCATCGCGATTGGGGTTCAGGGCTTCCAACTGGCCCACTAGGCGCAGGTGAATGTCTTCCTTCGCGGGGGTGAGGGTGGCGACTTTGAGGAACGAGGTTTGCGTGATGGGGCGGCCATCGCGCCAGGCTTGGCCGGAGGGGGTGACGGACAGCGTGCCGACGACGGTGTCGGGGGCCTGCACAAAGGCGATGTAGCGCGTGTAGCCGAGGACCATGGCGGCCAGCAGCATGAGCACCCACAGGGTGACTTGACGGCGGTCCGGCGGCGGCGCGCCAAAGGCCAGTTCTTCCTCGACGTTGCGCGGGTGGCGATAGACGTACATGAACGCGCCGATGGTGGCCAGCCCGGCGACGGCGGTCAGGCCCCACAGCAGCGAGAGGGATTCCGCGGACGCGGGATAGAGCATGGCCAGGCCGATGCCGACGATGAAGAAATAACAGAATGAAATGAGTTTGTTGCGAGTCATGACACGGACCGGGGATTAGGGTTGAGCCGCGGCTTCGCGGGCGGCGGCGGAGATGTTACGTTCGTCCACGGGCGGGGCCGGCTTCCAGGGGGGCATGCCGGGCAGGACGATGTCGGGGTAATATTCCAGATTGGACTGCCAGATGGGGTTTTCCTGCGGTTCGCCGCGGGCCAGCGCCAGAAAGGCCTGTCGGTAGGAGGGGTTGAAGGCCGTGACGGACACTCCCAGCAGGATGGCCACCAACAGCAGCTTGGCAATTTTTGCAGCGCCTTGTTCCATATACTATCCTTAATTCTATGCGGGCCCGGGCCTGGGCAGGCCGAGTCGGCGGGGGAAGGGGACGGGGAAATCAAACGATAATCGGGCCCGCCAATCCGGCCGGTTGGCCGCGTGGCTTCTCTGGGCATGCGTGGGACCTAATCTCATGAGTCACGGTGAAAAAATTAACTGGCCAGCATAGGGTTCCAGATGCAGGTTGGCAATAGTTTCTTTGCCGAAGCGCTGGCGCAGGGTGTGTTCGAGGGTGTCGGCGATGTCGTGGGCGGCGGTGAGGGAAAGATCGGCCTGCACGCGGATATGCAGGTCAATCACGCAGATGGGGCCGACCATCCGGGTGCGCAGGTTGTGCGGTTCCTGAATGCCGGGGGTGGCGCGGGCCAGCGCTAAAATTTCTTCGCAGACTTCCGGCGCGAGACTTTGGTCGGTCAGAAAACCGATTTGCGTGCGGATGATCTGCCAGGACACCCGCAGCAGGAACATGCTGACAAACAGCGCGGCGATGGGGTCCAAAATGAGCCAGTCGGCGCCCAGAAAGGCCGCCGCGCCCACGCCCACCGAGGACGCCAGCGCGGAAAACGCATCGGAGCGGTGATGCCATGCATTGGCCACCAGCGCCGAGCTGCCCGTGGTGCGCGCCACCCGCATGGTGGCGTGGAACAGCCATTCCTTGACACCAAACGAGGCCAGCGCCACCCAGAAGGCAAAGGTGGCGGGGCGCGGGAGGGCTTGGCCGTGCAGCGCGCCAAAAATCCGGCCGATGGCCGAGGTGGCGATTTGGACGGCCACATAGGCCAGCGCCAAGCCGATGATCGCCGCGACGATGGTTTCATATTTGCCGTGGCCATAGGCGTGGTCTTCATCCACTGGCTTGGCGGAGAAGCGCAGCCCGATCAGCACCGCGATATCGGTGGCAAAGTCGGACAGCGAATGGACGGCATCCGCCAGCAGCGCCTGCGAGCGGCCCCAAATACCGGCCACCAACTTGATGACGGTCAACACAATGTTGACCGCAATGGAGACCAACGTGATTCGCCGTTCGGGGGATGCCATGGCGGGGGCTATGCCTTGGGCGGGGGCGGGGCCGCCGCCTCTTTTTCGCGCTGTTCGCGCGCGTAATCTTCATCGCTCTGCCACCACGGTTTGGCTTTGGCGGCGGGCTTTTGGGGCATGAGCAGCATATACACAAACAAAAACGGCACGCAGGGCAGATAAAACAGGATGCCGTCCTGCGAGCGGAGAGTCTCGCCGGTGCTGAAGGTGGAGAGCCAGACCAGGTAGGCCACAAACCCCGCCGTATTGAGCAGCAGCACCGCGCGCTTGATCCATGGATTCATCCCGATACCCTAGCGCGGGCGCGCCCCCTTTGGCAACAGTGGGTTTGCGCCATGTGGCGCATCGGGCGCGACCGGCACGCGCGCGCCGCGCGGTCACCTTTCAGCCTTTACGGCGGGCGGGGCGCTGTGGGATGATGGCGGACGGCTGGCGTGTCTGGCGATATTCCGGCCCGGGAGAGATTTATGCGCACAAAACCGATTTTATCCACAGCGGAAATCCAGGCGATCATCTACGGGATGCACGGCGCGCCGTTTTCGTTGCTGGGCATGCAGGAAACCGGGCCGAAAAAGCCGGGCGTGGTGGCGCGGGTATTCCGGCCGTATGCGACGCAGGTGGAGTTGATCCGCAAGAGCGATGGCCAGGCCTTCGCGATGCCGCGGATTCATGAGGACGGGCTCTATGAGCTGTTTTTTGCGGACGAAAAGCCGTTTGCCTACCACCTGCGCCTGACGTGGTTCGATAAGACGGTGGCCGAGTTGGAAGACCCCTACCGCTTTCCCCTGCAACTGACCGATCTGGATATGTATCTGCTGGGCGAGGGCACCAACTTCCGGGCCTATAACAAGATGGGCGCGCATGCCCTGACCGTGGACGGCGTGGACGGGGTGCATTTTGCGGTGTGGGCGCCGAATGCCATCCGGGTGAGCGTGGTGGGCTGGTTCAACAACTGGGATGGGCGCATCCACCCCATGCAGCAGCGGGGCCATTCCGGGCTGTGGGAGCTGTTTATTCCACACCTCAAGCCGGGCGATTTGTACAAGTTCGAGGTCAAGGGGCATCAGGCGTTTCTCGCGCAGAAGGCGGATCCCTATGCCTTTGCGTCGGAGTTGCGCCCGCGCTCGGCATCCATGGTGTGGGATGTCAACGCCTACGAATGGAATGACGCGGAATGGCTGGCGCAGCGCGCGCAGCGGCACTGGCTCGATGAGCCGATCAGCGTCTATGAAGTGCATCTGGCCTCGTGGCGGCGGCAGCCTGCGGCGGACAACCGCATGCTGACCTACCGCGAGCTGGCGGAGACGTTGATTCCGTACGTCAAAAAGATGGGCTACACGCACATTGAAATGCTGCCGATCAGCGAGCACCCGTTCGACGGCTCCTGGGGCTACCAGACCATCGGCTACTTCTCGCCGACATCGCGCTTCGGCACGCCGGATGACTTCAAGTATTTCGTGGATCAATGCCACATGGCCGGCATCGGGGTGATTGTGGACTGGGTGCCCGCGCACTTTCCCAAGGATGGCCACGGGCTGGCCTATTTTGACGGCACGCACCTCTACGAACATGCCGACCCGCGCCTCGGCGAACACAAGGATTGGGGAACCTACATCTTCAACTATGGCCGCAACGAAGTGCGCGCCTTCCTGCTGTCCAACGCGATGTTTCTGGCGGATGTGTACCACATTGACGGCCTGCGCGTGGATGCCGTGGCCTCCATGCTTTATCTCGATTATTCGCGCGAGGCCGGCGAGTGGATTCCCAACCAGTTCGGCGGCCGCGAAAATCTCGACGCGGTGGACTTCCTCAAAAAGTTCAACGAGCTGGTCCACGTGGAATATCCCGGCTTCCTGACGTTTGCGGAAGAGTCCACGGCGTGGCCGATGGTGTCGCGTCCGGTGTATCTCGGCGGGCTGGGGTTCGACTTCAAGTGGAACATGGGCTGGATGCACGACACGCTCGACTACATGCACAAGGACCCCATCTTCCGTAAATATCACCACCACCAGATGACGTTTTCGATGATCTATGCGTTCAACGAAAACTTCATCCTGCCGTTCTCGCACGATGAAGTGGTGCACGGCAAGGGCGCCATGCTGGCCAAGATGCCCGGCGACATGTGGCAGCAGTTCGCCAACCTGCGCCTGCTCTATGCCTATATGTTCGCGCATCCCGGCAAAAAGCTGACCTTCATGGGCATGGAAATCGGGCAGTGGCGCGAGTGGCAGCACGGCGAAAGCCTCGATTGGCACCTGCTGCAATATGACTCGCATTCCGGCTTGCAGCGCCTGGCCCGCGACCTCAACGAAATGCTCAAGGGCTTCCCCTGTCTGCACCAAATTGATTTCTCGTGGGAGGGGTTCGAGTGGATTGACCTCAACGACTGGGAAAACAGCATGCTCTTCACGCTGCGCAAGGGCAGGGAGCCGACCGATCTCATGGTGTGCGGCTTCAACTTCACGCCCGTGCCGCGGCAGGGGTACCGCATCGGCGTGCCCTGTCCGGGCACCTACGAGGAAGTCCTCAACACCGATGCCACCATCTATGGCGGCAGCGGCTTGGGCAACCCGCGTTTTGTGCGCACGGAAAAGCGCGAGTGGCAAAGCCGCGAGCACTCCATCCCCGTGACCGTGCCGCCGCTGGGCGCGGTGTATTTCCGTTTTCGGCCCGATATGAACGGCCCCGTATGACAATGAACCCCAGGTGAGGTATTCTCTCCGACGACATGAACACATTCTCCCGTAATTCCAAATGGCTGTTGTTGACGCTGGTGCTCGCGGTGAATCTCATCGTGGGCGCCCGGCTTTATTCCCAGGAAACCGAAGTCGAAAAGCCGCCCAAGGATTCGCCGCTCGAGATGTACAGCCTCTTCTCGAAGGTGGTCGAACAGGTGCGCGCCAACTACGTGGACACCGAAAAAAGCAACTACCAGGACCTGATCCACGGCGCCTTGCGCGGGATGTTGCAGTCGCTGGACCCGCATAGCACGTTCATGGATGAAGAGGCCTTCACCGCCATGCGCGAAGACACCGCGGGCAAGTTCGGCGGGCTGGGCATCACCATCGGCATCAAGGACAACCTGCTGACCGTCATTGCCCCCATGGAAGGCACGCCGGCCTTTCGGGCCGGACTGTATTCCGGCGACAAAATCATGGAAATCAACGGCGAGAGCACTGACGGGCTGGCGCTGGAAGAGGCGGTCAAGCGTCTGCGCGGCGAGCCCGGCACCAAGGTCAAAATCAAGATTTTCCGGCCCAAGACCCAGTTGATGAAGGAGTTTGAACTGGAGCGCGCCATCATCAATGTGCCGAGCATCAAGGATGCGCGCGTGCTCGATGGCGGCATCGGCTATGTGCGGATGCTGCAATTTGGGGAAAACACGGCGGACGACCTGCAAAAGGCGCTCGACGAACTTGCGGGGCAAAAGGTGAAGGCGCTGGTGCTGGATTTGCGCAGCAATCCGGGCGGCCTGTTGACTGCCGCCGTGGAGGTGGCCCAAAAGTTTCTCAAGCGCGGCGAGCTGATCGTGTTCACGCGCGGGCGCGATAACCGCATGGAGCGCTCCTACCGCGCGCGGGCCCGGCTGGCCTTCCCCCAGGTGCCGATGGTGGTCCTCATCAATGGCTTTAGCGCCAGCGCCTCCGAGATTGTCGCGGGCGCGTTGCAGGATAACCGCCGGGCCATTCTCGTGGGCGAAAAAAGTTTCGGCAAGGGCTCCGTGCAGAGCATTCTGCCGCAAGAGGGCGGCACGGCCATCCGGCTGACCACCGCCAAGTATTACACCCCCAGCGAGCGCGTCATTCATGATGTGGGCATTGAACCGGATATCGTTGTGCCGATGTCCGGCGAAAACTGGCGCGATATTCTGCTGGCCCGCAATCGGGCCGAAGAAAAAAATGGCGACGATGCCGCCCCGGCCGTTGGCGAAGAAGGCTGGATGGACGAGGAAGGCGTGGCGCCGCCGGCCGTCAAGTCAACGCCCACCAGCGCGGACGCGCTGGACTTGAACCATGTCGCCGACCCGCAGTTGGAACGCGCCTGCGACATGCTGCGCGGCGTGCTGGTGTTCGAGCGCCGGTGACGCTCGTCCGAGCGTGATGCCGTGCTGATTTTGGGCATAGAATCGTCCTGCGACGAAACCGCCGCGGCGGTGGTTCGCGATGGCCGCGACGTGCTCTCCTCCGTGGTGCACAGCCAGATTGCCAGCCATCAACCGTGGGGCGGCGTGGTGCCGGAAATTGCGTCGCGCGAACACGTCAGCCAATTTCCCGCGGTGGTTGCCGCCGCCATGCAGCAGGCGGGCGTGGCCTGGGACGAATTGACGGCGATCGCCGTCACGCACGGTCCGGGGCTGGTCAGCTCGCTGCTCATCGGGTTGTCCGGCGCGCGCGCGCTGGGCCAAACCCTGGGCAAGCCGGTTTGGGGAGTCAACCATCTGGAAGCCCATTTGGCGGGCATATTCCTGGATCCGGCCGCGCCGCCACCGGCGGCGGCCTGTCCGGCGCTGGCGCTCATGGTGTCCGGCGGCCATACCGGTTTGATTCTCGTGCATGGTGTCGGGCGCTATCAACTGCTCGGGCAGACGCTCGACGATGCCGCCGGCGAATGCCTCGACAAAGGCGCCAGCCTGCTGGGCCTCGACTATCCGGGCGGCCCGGCCATCGCGCAAGCCGCCCGTGGCGGCGCGGCCGATTTTGTGCGGTTTCCGCGCGGGCTGGAACATGCCAAGTCGCGCGCCACGGCTGCCGGTTTGGCCATCGAGTTTTGTTTCAGTTTCAGCGGGCTCAAAACCGCGCTGCTCTATCACCTGAAAAACCATCCGGCCGATCCGGACCACCACCGGGCCGATTTGGCTGCGGCCTATCAGGAGGCCGTCATGGATTCGCTGGCGACGCGCGTGGCGCGGGCGTTATCGCACACCGGCGCGCGCACGTTGGCCTGCGTGGGGGGCGTGGCCAAGAATGCGCTGCTGCGCGACAAGCTGGCCGCGCTCGCGCAACGTCAGCAGGCCCGGCTGTTGCTGACCCCGCTGGCGTATTGCACCGACAACGCCGCCATGGTCGCCGCCGCCGCCGGGCTGCGGCATCTGGCCGGTTTGGACAATCCGCCCGCGCAGGAAGCGGATCCCAGCTTGCCGCTGGTGCCGGAAGAAGAGGCCCCGTAAGCCGGCCCGCGTTACTCCGCCTGTACGGGCTTGTTGCCGCGCGTCCATTGGGTCAGCGTGGCGCGCACCGCGCCAAAGCGCGAATCCACATCCGCAAACAACACCACCGGGAGGCTGGTGGCCACCCACACCGCCTTGGGCCGGTTGCGCGAGAATAGCGTTGGCGACTTGGAGATGGCCTTCACTTGGACGGCGGCCACCCGCCCGAACGGCGTGCGGATGCGTTGGGCGGCGCCCAGGCGGAGGGTCAGCCCGTGAACCCCGTCATCCATCACCAGCTCGTAGTCGCCGCCTGCGGGATCGGGGGCGGCGTTGATCTGATCGCGCAAATCAAAAAAGAATGTCACGACATCGTGCGCGCCGTGGGGCGTGGCGAACTCCACGGCGGTTTGCGTGAGTTGATTGCTCCAGACGGCGCGGCCCTGCGTGGGCCAGAGCAGGAGGGTGTCGTCCTGCCGGAAATTATTTTCGCGAACGTGTTTATAGACCGCATGGCAGGGGCCGTCGGGGCCGGGAAGGATGCGGCATTCAATCGTGGTTTCCACCGGATAAAACCGCGCGATCCATGGGCGGTTCCACATCCGCAGGAGGCGCGCGGGTTGGCCAGCGGCATCGAGTTCGTTCTGGACGACCATGGTGCCGATGGAAATGCCGACCCAGGTAATGTCGTATTCCAGCCGCTCCGGCTCCATGGCGTGGAGTGGAGCGCCGCTGAACAGCAGGGCCGGCAGCAATATGAAAAGGCGCGGCAGGGGCATGGGGAGGCATCATGCCGCAGCCATGCCCGGCTTGCAAGCACGGGGCCGGTTGTGCGAAACTTTTGGTTCATAGCGGAGGAAAACCATGCAGCGCTGGATGAGGATGATCGGAGTCGGTGTCTTGAGCTTGGCGGCGGGGGTGGGCCGCGCGGAGACGGTTCTGGAGCGGGTGCTCGCGCCCTATGAGTCCATTCAAACCATGAGCTGCGAAATCCGGCGCGATACGCCACTGCCCGACGGCGACACCCTGCGGATGCTCAGCCGCGTGTATTACCAGCGCCCGGATAAACTGCACGTGGAAAACTTCAGCCCCCTCAAGCGGCGAACCATCTCGGATGGCACGGTGTTCCGGCAATATGGCGAAGGCGCGCCGAAGGGATTTTCGCGGCCGGTGGCGGAGTTGAATGAGGAAATGTTGCGCAACTTGCGCATGGTGCCCGGCTCGGCGGCCAACATGCTCGAAGTGCTGCGCGGAGCCACCGAAGTGCCGCTGGAACCCACTGCGGAGTTCCCCGTGCGCGCGGGCTACGACAACCACAAATCGTTTGCCGTGCTGAATCTGGATGCCCAGGGCCGCTTGGCGCGCTTTGAGCTGTATGGCTCGCCCGCCATGACGGATTTGCGGACGCAAACCGATTTCGCCGCCTTTCAGGAAGTGGCCCCCGGCGTCTGGATTGCCTGCTGGCAGCAAGCCAAGGTGACGGTGCAGGGCATGGAGCGCACGGAAACCACGCGCGTGGACCACCCGGTGGCCAATGGCGAAATCCCCGCCTCGTTTTTCCAGGCCGCGGCCTTTTTCCCGGCCGTGGAGTTTGTGGATTCCTTTGATAAGATTGCGCCATGAGCACCCCCCTGACCGATTCCGTGAGTTTTCCGTACATTCCGGTGGCGTCGGCGCTGCACGATGCGCGCAGTTTGGCCGCGCGGTTGGCCGATCATGAGCAAGCGTTGGTGGGCATCGGCGGCCACCTCGAGGCCGGTGAAATGGCTGCTACGGCGGGGGTGCCATTTTATTTTGTGCAAACCGGCGGCACGGAGCACAACGTGCTGCGGCAGCATCGCTCGCGCCTCCAGCAGGGGCGTGGCGGGCCGCTGTTGTTGATTGCCCATCCGGGGCATAATTCACTGCCGGCGGCATTGGAAATGCTGGCGGCCATCCAGCAGGAGGGGCGGCCGGGGCGCATTTTTCTGCTGCAGGGCAGGGACGATGCCCGCACCCTGGCCGAGATTACGCAAACCGCGCGCGCCTTGACGGCGAATCGCCAACTCGCGCAGGACCGGTTCGGGATTATCGGGCCGAGTTCCGATTGGCTGGTGGCCAGTTCGCCGCGCGCCGAAGTGGTGGCGCAGCGCTTCGGGATGTGGGTCAAGGAGTTTGCCGTGGATGAGCTGCGGGCCCATATCGCCCGGCAGGACCTGCCGGACGATGGCCCGGAGTTCGACTTGTGGCAACGGGCGCGCAGCAAGGAAGGCCTCGCGCGCGAGGCCTTCGCGCAGGCCGTGCGGGTGACGCGCGGCTTGCGGGCGCTGGTGCAGAATCACCAGTTGTCGGCGCTCACGTTGCGCTGTTTCGATCTGGTGGAAAAAGACGGCGTGACGGGGTGTCTGGCGCTGGCGCTGCTGGCCGATGCCGGCATCACCGCCGGTTGCGAAGGCGATATCCCCAGCGCGGTGCTGTTGCGTTGGCTGTGGCACCTGACCGGGCAGGCGGGGTGGATGGCGAACCCATCCGATGTGGATGTGCCCAAGGGCGAGTTGTTGCTGGCGCATTGCACCGTGCCGCTGGGCATGGTGGGGGCCTTTCGCTTCCGCACCCACTTTGAGTCGGGAATCAGTGTGGGCATCGCCGGCGAATTCGCGCCCGGTCCGGTGACGTTGCTGCGGCTGGGCGGCAGCCATCTCGACCGCTGGTGGGGGGCGGAAGGCACCCTGCTCGAAAACCGCCGCGCGCCGGATCTGTGCCGCACCCAGGTGGTGGTGCGGATTCCGCCACCCGCCGCCGGCGAGTTGCTGGCCGCGCCGCTGGGGAACCATCTGGTGCTGGTGCGGGGCCACGTGCAAGGACTCTTCCGCGAGGCCATGACCTGGAACAATCCCGCGCGGGGCGCATGATAGCTGTTGCGCAAGCGGGCCGGGAGCGGTAATAGTGAGGCGATGAAACGGTTGGTCATCCTTGGTATGCTGGGCGCGTGCGCCACCGCGCCGGCGACTCCCGCGCCGGTGCGCCCGTTTGCGGATTACCAGGTGATTTTGGATCGCCAACCCTTTGGCGCGCCGCCGGACCCCTCCCTCATTCCCGAGCGCGTGGTGGAGGTCCGCGATTCGTTTGCGGCCTCGCTGCAACTGTCCGGCATTTATGAGCTGGCCGACGGCAATCTGCGCGTGGCCATCACCGACAAAAAAGATAACAGCTACTTTTCGCTGATGGTCGGCGAGACCGACCGCAGCACCGGCATCACGCTGGAGACCGCCGATTACGACGCGGAGAGCGCCACCCTGCATAAGGATGGCCAGGTGGTGGTGCTTTCGATGAACGACACCGCCGGGGGGCAGGTGCTCTCGGCCAGCGCCGGGCGCGAGGCCATCAAGCAGGCCGCCGAATTGCGCACGTCCTACGCCGATCGCCGTCGGCAGCGGATGCTGGAACGGCAACGGCCAGTCGAAGTGCCCAAGCCCATCTATACCGGCGAAGAGCTGGAGCGGCATTTGCAGGAATACCAAATGGAAGTTTTGCGCGGCGGCACGCTGCCGCCCTTGCCGGTGCAGTTGTCGCCGGAAAATGACGCCAAGCTGGTGGCGGAGGGTGTGCTGCCACCGGTGGATGACGATGGCTACGAAATCGAATACGAAGAGGACGACGGCTATTACGCCTACTGAAGGCCCGCGCGCGGGCGTCAGTTATCGAGTTTGAACGTGATGCCGATGGATTGGGGCGTGCGGTAACCCACCGGCAGTGCGGGCAACTTTTTGACGGAGCTGATCGCCCGGATCACCGAATCATCCATGAGCGCATTGCCGGAGCCGCGCGTTTTGGTGTGGCCGGTGATGGAGCCATCGGGGGCGAGATCGGAAGAGCGTCGTGT
>CAZNGD010000023.1:0-13574 GCA_964572295.1 uncultured Verrucomicrobiota bacterium | reverse complement strand
CTTCGGGTTCGTGGATGAAGTTACCGGAGGCGTCGGTTTTGAAAAACTCGTTGAGGTCGAAGGCGAAATCCACATCTTTGCCGTCAATTTGGGCGCCTTTATTGACTTCTTCAGTAATCATAAGGCTCATTTGATAGGAGAAGAGATTAAGGCGCGGGAGGTCTTGGTAGGGGTTGTTGAATTCGTTTGCGGGGTTCCACGCGGCTTTGGCGTCTTGCTCGTCGGCGTAGGTCCAGTTGTAGATTTGATCTTGGCTGAATTTACCGCTGGCGACAGCTTTGAAGGGGGTGCCGGAGAGATGGAGAGTGAAGTTGCGTTTGATTTCACCGAAGGCGACTTCAGTTTTTACGGTGTCAACGCCTTCGTGGGCTTCGTCAATGACCAGCAGGTCCCATTTGAGCTGTTTAACCCATTCGAGTTTGTCGTAGGTGCCACCGAAACTGATGGCTCCTTTGAGGTCTTGCAAAGAGATAAAAGCGATGCAAGAGGCATCCTTGTGCTCGGGTTGATCGATCAATTTCAGGAAACGTGTTCGGGTGATGACGGGGCGGTCTTTGAGGGAGTCGGTGGTGGAGACGAAGAGGTAGTTGGTTTGCCATTTGATGAAGTCTTCGAAGTCGTCGAACCAAGAATTGGCGATGGCGGGTCGGTTGGTAACAATCAGGACGTTTTGGGCGTTGAGGCGTCGCGCGAGGTCGTAGGTGGTGAGGGTTTTGCCGAAGCGGGGCTTGGCGTTCCAGAGGAATTCGCCACCGGGGTTGGCTTGGATGTAGGCGAGCGTGGTTTGGACGGCGTCTTCCTGCTCGGCGCGGAGCTGGTAGTTGAGGCGGTGGCGTGCCTGGTCTAATTCGCCGGACCGGAACTCGTTCAGGTGGATGTGGGCTTCTTCGGGGGTGCCGTCGTAGTAGAACCATTCAGTTTTGGGGCGTTGTTCGACTCCCTTGGCACGTAAATAGGCGTGGAAATGGGTATCGCGGAACCATTCTTTGGTATCGGTGAATTGAGCGGGTTCGGACCAGAGTTTGGCGTAGGAGATGCCGAGAATACGGATTTGTTCGCGGATTCGCTCATCCACATCTGGGCGCTCGGTGTAGCCGATTTTGATCCAGCCGTCGTGGGCGGAGGATTTGGGCAGGACATAGGCGTAGATTTGCGGATAGTTGAGCTTGGTGGTGCGGACGAGGGTGGGGTCGTTCATGGCGCGGCTTCTCCGGGGAGGAAGGGTTCCATGGTGAGGAAGTCCCAGTTCATGATTTTGGCTTTTATCCCGGTGGTGAGGGGAGGGGCGGTGGGAATAGGATCGGGATTGAACAACAAGGCTTGTATCTCACGTGGTTTGGATTCGCTCACCACGGGCTCGGGGGCAGGTTTGGTTTCGTATCGCGCGGGCGGGAGTGTTCCGGTGATGCCGTCCATTTGGAAGAGGTTGAAGCTGATGATGGTGGCGATGGCTTCGAGGAGGCGTTGGGATGGGGGGGCGTTCCATTTGTTGCAGTAGTAGTCATGGTAGGTGGCGAGGAGGTTTTCGCGGGCAAGCAGGAGGGAGTCGCCGTTCCATTCAAAGCCGTAGCTGGCCTGGTAGGCAAGTTCGACGTGGCTTTGCCATTCGGCCTTGTCGGTGACTTCGGCGTTGATTCGGGCGAGTTTGCGGTCAACGAAGCCTTGGCGCTCGGGTATGGGGATAGGTTCGCCGGTTTCCATGTGGTAGCGGGTGGTCATGTAGGGGGCTTCACCGCAGGAAATTTCGAGCCATTTGCGACGGACATAGGTTTCAATGTCGTCGGCTTGATAGTCGGCGTCAACGGCGTCATTTTGTATTTTGACAATCCAAAGGGGGGTGAAGACCTCGGCGTTGGTTTTGGTTCGATGGCGCTGTTGTTCGGTGGGTTTTTGAGCGCGGGGGCGGATGGTTTTGGCTTTGCTGTGAGAGATGAGCTGTGAGGTGATGGGGTCGCACGCGTCGTAGCCGGTGGTGTCGTATGTCACGAAGTGGTTGTTGGCCCAGACGATGTTTCTGGGGTGATCGGGGGTGGTGGCGGTTCGGTCCAACAATAGGATATCCAGCAGACGGGGTATTTGGCGTGGATTGAATTTGGCCCCGCTGGTGGGCGTGAGTTGAGAGGGTTGGGCTGCCTTGTGCATGACGGGGTGGCTTATTCAGACTGGCTGGTTGGTGAAATTCCAATATCTACTGGTCTATGCCCTTCGCTTTGTTCGAGGCAAGTATGGCAGCATGGCACGCAAAAAACAACTTGGAGTAAAGCTGGTGTATATCGAGGTTTTCGGCTTTCTGGAGGGACGGCCTCCGTGCCGTCCGGCTGTTGGCTCGGCGGTCTTTACCTGACATCTGAACTCTGAACCCTGAACCCTGCCCCCCCGCCCTCTGCCCTCTTTTTTTCATTCCGCTTTACAAAATCACGGTGGGGGAGTAGAAATTGGACTCCCAAACATAACCGAGCCCATGCCATGTCAGGAAACGTAATGCAACCAGTCATCAACCTTCTCGTTCAGCTTCAGGAATTAATTGTCGCGCGAGCGCAGCAGGAGGCGGGCCAGCCGGGCGCGCAACTGGATCAATTGGATACGTCCATCGCGGCCTTGAAAAAGGAACTGCCGGCGGAGATCAGTCGGCAGTTTGCGCGGCAACTGCAAAAGAATCCGCTGGCGATTGTGCCGATGGAAAACGGGGTCTGCACGGCTTGCGGGATGACGCTGCCGGTGGCGCTGGTGCATCAGGTGCATGCGGCGGAACAGATTTATCATTGTCCTTCGTGCGCGCGGTTGCTGTTCTACCGCAGCGGCAGTGCGCGCAACACGCGCAAGCCGCCGCGGCGCAGCGATCCGCCGAAGGTCGGCATTGAGCGGTTTTCGTCCGAGACGCTGATGATTCCGGCGCTGCAGGGCACCGACCGCGAGAGCGTGCTGGCGGAACTCTGCCAGAAGTTGAAGGATGAGGGTTTTGTGGATGATGCGCAGCAGTTGCAGGAGGCCGCGCTGCAACGCGAGGCGATCGTCTCGACCGCGATTGATTGCGGGGTGGCGTTTCCGCACGTGCGCAGTGTGGAGGGTGGCGCGTTGACGCTGGCGTTGGGCATCGCCCCCAAGGGCATCAAGTTTGATCCCAACGGCAAGGCCAACATTCGCGTGGTCTTTTTCATGGTGATTCCCACGGCGGCGAGCGCCTTCTATCTGAAGTTGCTGTCCGGTTTGGCGCAGGTGTTCCAGAAGCCGGAAAACCGCGAGAAGCTGCTGGAAGCGGATACGCGGGAAAAACTGTGGAAGGCGCTGGTCAGGACCACGCGCGTGGTCATTCAATAGCGGCGGCGGCTGCTGCGGCCCGCGTGATCCCGCGCCGTAATCTGGTGTTGCTGGGTTTCATGGGGACCGGCAAAAGCGCCTTGGGCCGGCAGGTTGCCGCGCTGACGGGCGCGCCTTTTCTCGAAATGGATGCCGAGCTGGAGCGGCGCGCGGGCAAGTCCATTCCCCGGATTTTTGCGGAGGAGGGGGAGGAGGCGTTTCGCAATCAAGAAAGCGCGTTGGCGGTGGAGTGGGGGCAGCGGGAGGGGGCGGTTATTTCCTGCGGCGGCGGCGTGGTGTTGCGCGCGGAAAATCTGGCGGCCTTGGGCGCGAACGGGGTTCTGGTTTGTTTGACGGCGCGGCCGGAGGTGATTGTGGCGCGCACGGCGCGCGCGACGAATCGGCCGCTGCTGGCGGGCGGGGACCCGGCAGCCAAGGTCCGCAATTTGCTGGCGGCCCGCGCGGCGCACTATGCGCGGATTCCTTGGCAACTGGATACGTCGGATGCCGAATTGGCGGACCTGGCGCAAACGTTGCTGGATTTGTGGCTGCGGGCCTGATGCGGCATGTGGCGCTATCTCGCCAGGCGACTTGCGCAGGCCATTCCCACGGTGCTGGGGGTCGTGCTGGTGACGTTTGTGCTGTTCAACGTGGTGGGGGGCAGTCCGGCGGCGCTGGTGCTGGGGCAAAATGCGGGGGCGCTGGCGCTGGAGGAGTTTGACCGCGCGCGCGGCTACGCCAAGCCGCTGTTCTTTGGCCATTGGACGGCGACTCGTGCGCTGGCGGACGTGGACTTTGCCACCGCCGCGCCGAGTGTGCGCGCCCAGTGGGCCGCAGATGATTCCGGCTGGCTCAGTTTGGCGGATGGCGAAGAACTGGTCCTGCCGTTGGCGTTTCCGCTGGCGGCGGAGGACTCGTGGCGGCTGACGGTGGAGGGGCGCGGCCCCGGTTTTCCACAGTGTGGAAAAAAGTTTTCCACACTGTGGAAAAAAAACGCCAAAAGTTCCACGGTGTGGAAAAAAGTTTTCCACGGTGTGGAAAAACCGTCGTTCCGCGCGGCGGGCGGCGCGGTGGAGATTCGGCGTGTGCGGCTGGAACGCGCGACGCAACATTTTTTTGACAGTCAACTGACGGATTATATCGGGCGGGTGGCGCGGTTGGATTTTGGGGTCAGCGCCAGCTTGAATCAGCCGGTGGGGCGGCTGCTGCGGGCGGGGATCGGGCCGAGTCTCGCGCTGACCGTGCCGATTTTGCTGGTGGAGCTGGTGGTGAGTTTGACGCTGGCGCTGCTGTGCGCCTATCGCCGCGGGGCGTGGCTGGACCGGCTGTTGGTGGCGGTGTGCGTGGGATTGATGAGCGTGAATTATCTGGTGTGGATTGTCGCCGGGCAATTTTGGCCGGCTTATCGCTGGGGCTGGTTTCCGGTGTGGGGCTTTGAGTCGTGGCGCTATTTGCTGCTGCCGGTGTTGATTGGCGTGGCGACGGGACTGGGCGTGAATGTGCGGTTTTATCGGACCCTCCTGCTGGAGGAAATGCACAAGGATTATGTGCGCGCGGCGTTTGCCAAGGGCCTGCGCCCGGCGCGGGTGCTGTTCAAGCATGTGTTGAAGAATGCCCTGGGGCCGGTGCTGACCAATGTGGCGGTGGCGTTGCCGTTTCTGTACACGGGCAGCGTGTTGCTGGAAAACTTTTTTGGGATTCCGGGGCTGGGCTATCTGAGCGTGAACGCCATCCATTCGGCGGATGTGGAGGTGGTGCGCGCGGTGGTGCTGGTGGGCGCGCTGCTGTTCACGGCGGCCAATATCCTGGCGGATGTGGCGCTGGCGTGGGTGGACCCGCGGGTGAAGTTGGCATGACCCCGGCGGCCCATCCCCAAGCGGCGGGCGTCTCGTTTGGCCGCGAGGCGTGGCGGCGCGTCTGGGCCAGCGGCATCGCCCGCGCGTGCCTGGCGGCGCTGGCGGTGTTTTTTGTGGTGGCGCTGGCGGGGGAGGCCGCCAATGCATGGTATGAGTGGCGCGATGTGACCCCGCCCTGGCAGGCGCAGGAATTGGCCGCGCGCTATCAGCCGCCAAGCGCGGCGCATTGGCTGGGCACCGATGGCCTCGGACGCGATGTGGCCTTGCGGCTGGCGCAGGGCGCGCGAATCGCGTTCGAGGTGGGCGTGGTGTCGTCGCTGCTGGCGGTGATGATTGGCGTGCTGCTGGGTTGTCTGGGCGGCTATTTTGGCGGGTGGGTGGATGATGTGGTGGTGTGGCTGGCCACCACGTTTGCGGCCATTCCGGGGCTGCTGTTTGTACTGGCGATTGCCATGGTGGCGGGCAAGGGGCTGCTGGGGGTTTTTCTGGCGATTGGCCTGACGACGTGGGTGGGGGTGTGCCGGCTGATTCGCGCCGAGGTGCTGCGCCAGAAGGAGCGGGGCTATGTGCGCGCGGCGCAGGCGCTGGGATTTTCGGCGGGGCGCATTTTGTTCCGGCATATTTTGCCCAATGTGCTGCATGTGGCGTTGGTGTCGTTCACGCTGCGGTTTCCGGCGGCCATCGGCACGGAGGTGTTTTTGAGTTTTCTGGGGATCGGCGCGCAGGGCCAGCCGAGTTGGGGAACCATGATTGCCTCGGCCCGGCTGCGCCTGTGGCAGGGGATGTGGTGGGAGCTGGCGGCGGTCACGGCGGCGATCTTTATCGTGGTGCTGGCCTTCAATTTGCTGGGCGATATTCTGCGCGACGCGCTCGATCCGCGGTTGCGGGTGGCGGTGGACTGACCGGCCATTTTGCGCCGGCGCGCTTGACACGCCCCGTGGGGCGTGGTTTATTCCCCGCACGATGACCATGATGTCCAGTTGGAACCTGCTTCTCGCGTTGCGCGGCGACACCCGTGCGGCGGCGGGCGACGGGTGTTGCATGGTTTGATTGTCCCGAAGCGCGTTGATTTCTGGAAAGCCCGCCAAACTTGAACTTGGCGGGATTTTTATTGCCCGCCCGACTGGACTGCCAAAAGAGAGAGAATGACGTTATGAAAAAATCCGACCACGTAATTGTTTTTGACACCACGCTGCGCGATGGCGAGCAATGCCCCGGCGCCAGCATGGGCCTGCACGAAAAGTTGCAGGTGGCCCGGCAACTGGAAAAGTTGAATGTGGATATCATCGAGGCCGGCTTCCCGGCGGCATCGCCGGGCGACTTCGAGGCGGTGCGCCATGTGGCCGCCACCATCAAGAAGTGCCGCATTGCGGGGCTGGCGCGCTGCGTCAAGAGCGACATCGAAAAATGCGCCGAGGCGCTCAAGCCGGCGGGCGACCGCGCGCGGATTCACGTATTTCTGGCCACCAGCGCCATTCACCGCGAGTTCAAGCTCAAGAAGGCGAAGGATGAAATCATCCGGCAGGCCAGCGAGGGTGTGGCCTATGCGCGGCAGTTCTGCAAGGATGTGCAGTTCAGCCCCGAAGATGCCTCGCGCACGGAGCCGGAGTTTCTGGCGGCGGTGGTCCGCGCCGCGATTGCCGCCGGTGCCAGCACCATCAACATCCCCGACACGGTGGGCTTCACCGTGCCCAATGAGTTCCGCAAGTTGCTGACGTATCTGAACGAGCACGTGCCGGAGCTGCAGAATGTGGTGGTGCATGTGCATTGCCATAACGATCTGGGCCTGGCGGTGGCGAACTCGCTGGCGGCCATCGAGTGCGGCGCGCGCGGCGTGGAATGCACCATCAACGGCATCGGCGAGCGCGCGGGCAACTGCTCGCTGGAAGAGCTGGTGATGGCGCTGAAGGTGCGCAACGACCACTACGGCATCCAAACCCGCGTGCGCACGCAGGAAATCTTTGCGGCCAGCCGCCTGGTCAGCCAACTGACGGGCCTGATGGTGCAGCGCAACAAGGCGATCGTGGGCGCGAATGCGTTTGCCCACGAGTCGGGCATTCACCAGGACGGCATGCTCAAGCACCGCGAGACCTATGAAATCATGCGGCCGGAAGATGTCGGCGTGGTGACGGGCACGGACCTGGTGCTGGGCAAGCATAGCGGGCGGGCGGGCTTCTCGGCGCATCTGCGGCGCATGGGCATCCAGCTCAAGGCCGAGCAGTTGCAAAGCGTGTACGATGCGTTCATCGCGCTGGCGGACAAGAAAAAGGTGGTGTACGACGACGACATCGTCGAGCTGCTGCGCGAACACGTGTCGGAGATTCCGCGGGTGTATGCCATCAAGTATTTGCAGGTGACCACCGGCAACCGCGCGGTGCCGACGGCCACGGTGCAGATCGAAAAGGATGGCCAGCTCTTCCAGGATTCGGCCACGGGCGCGGGCCCGGTCGAAGCCGCGTTGAAGGTCATCGAGCGGGTCACGGGCATCAAAGGCGAGCTGAAGTCGTTTGCCATGCAGGCGGTGACGCACGGCGAGGATGCGCTGGGCGAAGCGGCGGTGCAGGTGAAGTTTGGCGATGATCTCGTGGCGGCCAAGGGGTCGGACATTGATATCATCATGGCCTCGGCCAAGGCGTACGTCAGCGCCGTGAACCGGCATCTGTTTTTGACGCAAACGGGCGGCAAAAGCTGAGCGCGGGCCGGTCGGGGCTGTTCTGGCGGGGCCTTTGTCGGGTGAGCAAGGCTGGAAGGTCTGCGACCGTTCCAGCCCTGCAAGCCAGCCCGGCTAGAAGATCTGCGACCATTCCAGCCCTGCAATCCAGCCCGGCTGGAAGGTCTGCGACCGTTCCAGCCCTGCAAGCCAACGGGAAGCCGTTTTTGGGGTTGTTCCGGGGAAGTCAAACGGGCATACAGACAGAATGAAAAAACGCTTGGGACACCTGCCCCACCTGATGGTGGGACTGCTTCTCGTGCTGCTGGGCGCGGGGTTGGCGGGGTGGTGGTGGTCGGGCGTGGATGACGGGCCGGTGTATCCCGGGCGGCACTGGTCATGGCTGGCGCCGGAGCGCGCCGGATTTTCCGCGCCGATGTTGAACACCTTTACCCGGCGCTTGGACGGTTCGGGGTGCCTCGTGTACCAGGGCCGCATGATTTACGCGTGGGGGGATTGGGCGGCGCGGGGGGATATTGCCTCCGCCGCGAAACCGATTTATGCCTTTCTGGCGTACAAGGCGGTGGAGCAGGGGCGGATCGGTTCGCTGGATGATAATGTGGCCGACTGGGTGCCGGACGATACGGCGTTGAATGAGTATCTGGAAAACATCGCGGGGCCGATTACGTTCCGCCAACTTCTGAATCAAACCTCCGGCTACGGGCTGGAAGAAGCCCCCGGTGCGGCCTTTGCCTACAACGATTACGCGACCTATCTGTGCGCGTGGCTGCTGTTTGACCGCGTGTGGGAGGATCCCGAGGCGGATAACGATGCCGTGTTGAACGGCGAGCTGCTGGGCGGCGCCATCGGGTTTGAAGATCAACCAACGGTGCAAAACCGGCGGTCGCGTCCGTTCCGGCTGCGGATTTCATCGCGGGACCTGGCGCGGTTCGGGCTGCTCTATCTGCGGGGCGGGCGGTGGAAGGATGAACCCCTGTTGCGCGCGGATTTATTTGCCAGCCACATGGGCTCGGCGCTGCCGCCGAATTTTCCGCGCACCAGCGGCGAGGAAGATGAGCTGCTGCCGGAGGCGGGGACCGTCGGCGGCGCCAAGGATGAAAAACATCATCTGGGCAGTCTTGGCCAATTCTGGTGGTTCAACCGCGTCACGCCCGATGGACAACGCTTGTTGCCGGATGCGCCGGCTGACACGTTCTTTGGTTCCGGCTACGGCGGGCGGTTCGCCCTGCTGTTGATTCCGTCGCAGGAATTGGTGGTGGTGTGGCAGGATATTTATCCGGATGAAGATTGGATTCCGCTGGACGAAACCGGGCGGCATCGCCTGAACGAAACCATCCGCGCGCTGCTGGCCACCCGCCTGCCGTCGCCGTAAAAAAAAGGGGGGCATCAGCCGCCGGAAAAAGGCGGCAGGAAGGTGACTTGATCGCCCTCGTGAATGGGCGCATCCCAATCCACGAACTCATCGTTGATGGCGGCTTTGACGATGTTGGTGGTCAGCGGAAACCGCCCGCTCCGCTGGATTTCGTGCAGCAGTTGGCGGGTGGTTTCGGCGGTGGTTTCGTAGGGCTCGGTTTGGGTGCCGCGCCGCGCGCCGACCAGGGCGAAATAACGGACGGTGACGCGCTTGGGGCTCATGCCGGGCGGGCGGCGTTCAGCCGCGCTTCAAGGTCGTTGAGTTCCTGCTGCAGGGCGGTGGGAATGGCGTCGCCAAACTTGGCGTAGTGCGCGCGGATGGCGGGCAGGTCCTTGAGCCAGCCGTTCACATCCACCTCCAGCAGCTCGGCCATGTCGTCCGCGGCCATGTTCAGGCCGGTGGTGTCAATGGCGCCGGGGGCGGGCAGGAGGCCCAACGGGGTTTCCACCGCTTGGCCGGTGCCGGTCACGCGCTCGAAAATCCATTTGAGCACGCGCGAGTTGTCGCCGAAGCCGGGCCACAGCCAGCGGCCATCGTCGGACTTGCGGAACCAGTTGACGTAGAACACGCGCGGCATTTGGGCGTTGGGGTGGCGGCCGGGCATGGAGAGCCAATGGGCGAAGTAGTCGCCCATGTTGTAGCCGCAGAACGGCAGCATGGCCATGGGGTCGTAGCGCAGGACTCCGACACTGCCGGCTTGCGCGGCGGTGGTTTCGCTGGCCTGGATGGAGCCGAGGAAGGTGCCGTATTGCCAATTGGGCGCTTCAAAGCACAACGGGACGGTGCTGGGGCGGCGGCCACCAAACAGGATGGCGGCAATGGGCACGCCCGCGGGGTCTTCCCAGGCGGGGTCCATGACCGGGCATTGACGGGCGGGGGTCGTGTAGCGCGCGTTGGGGTGCGCCGCCTTGTTGCCGCTTTGCGGGGTCCACGCTTCGCGCTTCCACGAGGTCAGGTGGGGTGGGGGGGTGTCGGTCATGTCTTCCCACCACACATTGCCATCGGGGGTGAGCCCGCAGTTGGTGAAGATGGAGTTGGCGTGCAGCGTGCGCATCGCGTTGGGGTTGGACTTCATGGACGTGCCGGGCGCGACGCCGAAGAACCCGGCTTCGGGATTGATGGCGCGGAGCTGGCCCTGTTCATCAAACTTCATCCAGCAAATATCATCGCCGACGCATTCCGCCCGCCAGCCGGGGAGGGTGGGTTGCAGCATGGCCAGATTGGTTTTGCCGCAGGCGCTGGGGAACGCGGCGGCCACATAGATTTTTTTGCCGGCGGGATTGGTCAGGCCGAGGATCAGCATGTGTTCGGCCATCCAGCCTTGGCGGCGGGCCATGGTGGAGGCGATGCGCAGCGCGAAGCACTTTTTGCCGAGCAGCGCGTTGCCGCCATAGCCGGAGCCGAACGACCAAATCGCCGGGTCTTCCGGGAAGTGGGAGATGTACTTGTTGTCCGCGTTGCAGGGCCACGGCACATCTTGTTGGCCGGGCGCCAGCGGCGCGCCGACCGAGTGCAGGCATTCCACAAAATCGCCGGTGTCACCCAGCGTGGCCAGCACCTCCGCGCCGATGCGGGTCATGATGCGCATGTTGACCACGACATAAATCGAATCGGTCAGCTCCACGCCGATGTGCGCAATGGGCGAGCCGATGGGCCCCATGCTGAAGGGGATGACGTAGAGCGTGCGGCCGCGCATGCAGCCGGCATAGAGCTGGCGCAGGGTGTCCTTCATTTCCACCGGGTCGCGCCAGTTGTTGTTGGGGCCCGCCTCGCGCGGATCGGTGGTGCAGACAAAGGTGCGGTCTTCGACGCGCGCGACATCCGCCGGATCCGAAAACACCGCGAACGAATTGGGGCGTTGGGCCGGGTCCAGCCGGGTGAACGTGCCGGCGGCTTCCGCCTGGGCGCACAACCGGTCGTTTTCTTCCGCCGAGCCATCGCACCAGTGAATCTGATCGGGCTGGCACAGCCTGGCCATCTCGGCCACCCAGTTGAGCAATCGTTGGTTGTTTGTCTTCATCGCGGTCTCCTCCTCTTGGGGAATGGGCGGTCCGCAGCGAACCGGCCAACCGGCGCGCATCGGGCACATGATCCCGTGAGCCGACGCACGATACGGCCAAGACCGCCCAGCCGCAAGCCCAAAAATGAATCAGCGCGCGGCTTGCATTTCGGGGCTCGATTTGTTTTTCTGCGTCATTCCGTAAGAAAGAGCGCGCATGAGTGAAACGAACAGCCCGGGGGACTTGGAAAATCGGATACTGGAATTATTGACGCAAGAGTCGGCCGCCGCGCCCGCCTGGTTGGCCGTGCTGACGGATGCCGTTGGGGCGGGTGTTCCCGCCGCCACGCGGGAGTGGGCAACCATGGCGCAGGAAGCGCTGGCCAAGGCCAACGATGTGGCCGGCGGCAGCGATTTGTTGAAGTGGCGCGCGGAGTTCACGCCGCCGGAACAGATGTCCCCCAAGGATTGGCTGAAGGCGGCGGATGTGCTGGCGGGGTCCGATCCGTATTTGCTGGCGCTGATTCAGGAGGCGGGTTTTGGCCAGAAGTTGGCCGCCCGCGAATGTGTGCGCCGGTTCCGCCTGCTGTGGAGTTTGCAACCGGGCGCGCTGTGCCTGCACCGGACATGGGGTTTCGGCGTGGTGCAGAAGGCCGACGCGCTGTATCGCAAGATCGAGATTAATTTCCGGGGGCGGCCCGGCCACGGATTGGCGATGAAGGTGGCCGCCGAGAGTCTGACGGTGCTGACCGAAAATCACCTGCTGGCCCAGTGGCATCGCGACCGCGACCGGGTGCGCGAGTTGGTGCGTGACCGGCCGGCCGAGGTGGTGCGTCTGGCGTTGGCCAGCTTCGGCCCCCTGCCGGTGGCCACCTTGCAAAAAACGTTGGTCGGCGCCGAGATGTTGCCGGACAGCGATTGGAAACGCTTCTGGGACGCGGCCCGCAAAGTACTCAAGGCCGATCCGCTGGTCATGGTGCCTGCCAAGCGCACGGAGCCGCTGTGCCTGTTGAATCGCGCCGCCGGATTTGACGACACCTGGTTTGACCGGCTGGCCAACGAGCGTGAGTTGAAGGCCATTGTGGAACGGCTGGGCGAGTTGGCCGAACGGGCGCCCGCCCGCGACAACATGCCCGCCACCCAGCGGCAGATTGTGACCAACCGCCTCGCGTTTGTGCTGCATAGCGCCACCAGCCGCCAGCCCGGCATCAAGCTGCAGGCCGCCCTGCTGGCCGCGCGCCTCGATGTGCCCGCCACGGAGTGCGATTGGCCGGCGGCCGCCCGCGAGTTTTTGCAAGGCCCCGCCCTGGTGGAACTGCTGCACGATTTGCCCGCGCGCAAGATCATGCCCGCGCTGGAGTTTTTGTGGGCGCAGGATGCGGCGGCGTTGCGCGCCGCGCTATTGGCGCAACTGGGCCGGTTGCATTTCGGCCCGTTGCAGGACGTGATGACCCTGTTGCGCAAACAGGGCGCCGACGAAGCCTGCCGCGAAATCTATGCGACGACCTGCGCCGCGCACACCATCCGGCAGGAAATGCTGCTGTGGCTGTTGCGTAATGTGCCGATGATTGCGGAATGGGATTTGCCGTTGCCGGCGGCGTTGGCGCCCATCATGCTGGCGGAACTGGAGCAGGACTACAAAGGCGAACGGCTGAAAACCCGCAAGCAACTGCGCGAGGCGTTTGAGGATGCGGCCTGGCTCAAGGCGGTGTTTGACGGCATGACCGCCACCCGCCAACAGGATTTCTTCCGGCGGTTGAATCAGTCCCCGGCCTGGCCGGGTCTGGACCGGCAAGTCTTGCAGGCCAAGGTGCTCAAACAATTTCCGCAGCTCCATTCCGTGATTCTGGGCGCGACGGCGGAAGCGCCGCCCACCAGTTCCGGGCAGGTGACCTCGCACCGTTCCTACCGCGAACGGCAGGAAAAATTGGAGCGGCTGCTCAATGTGGAAATCCCGGCGAACTCCAAGGAGATTGCCGTCGCGCGCAGCTACGGCGATTTGAGCGAAAACTTCGAGTACAAGGCGGCCAAGGACATGCAGCGCGTCCTGATGGCGCGGCAGGCGGATTTGGAAGGGATGCTGACCAGGGTGCGCCCCACCGACTTCGCCGAGGCGCCGACGGATCGCGCCGGGGTCGGCACCACGGTGACTCTGGCCTACCCGGATGGCCAGCAGGAGTTTTTCCACGTTTTGGGCGAATGGGACCAGTTCCCCGAAAAGCACATCATTTCCTCCAACACGCGGCTGGCCCAAGCGCTCGCCGGAAAAAAGGCCGGGGATGTGGTCGAGATTCCAACGGAAGAAGGGGCGTCCATCCTGTGCCGCGTGACGGCTGT
>CAZNGD010000022.1:0-13977 GCA_964572295.1 uncultured Verrucomicrobiota bacterium | reverse complement strand
CCTGCTGGGGTGGATGTTCCGCAACCAGAAGGCGCAGCCCTTCCCCATTTATATGGATAGCCCGATGGCGATCCAGGCCACGGCCATCTATGCCCGGCATCACGAGCTGTTCGATGATGCCACATTGAAGTTCATCGCGCAGGGCAGCTTGCGCGACGAACTGCGGACCATGAAACAGTGCGTGACCGCCGACGATTCCCGGCAGATTAATCAGGTCGCCGGGCCGTGCCTGGTCATGGCCGGGGCCGGGATGTGTAATGCCGGGCGGATTCTGCACCACTTCAAGGCCAACCTCTGGAAACCCGAAACCCATGTGCTGATTGTCGGCTATCAGGCGGCGGGCACACTGGGGCGGCAACTGGTGGACGGCGCGGATTCCGTCAAAATCTTTGGCGAAAAAATTGCGGTCAAAGCGAACATCCACACCATGGGCGGCTTCAGCGCGCACGCGGGGCAGACCGACCTGCTGGAGTGGCTCGGGGCCATCGCGCCTTCGCGACCGCGCGTGGTGCTGGTCCACGGCGAAACCGAGTCCCGCCGCGAATTGGCGACGCAGATTCAACGCCGCTTCGATTTGCCCGCGGACTTGCCGGAGATGAACGAAGTGATTGAACTGTAGTCAGGAGCGGCGCAAACCGGGCCGGGAAAACATGAATATAAAAATCTTGGGGGGAATCATCGCCGGTGTGGGGTTGGCCGTCGCCGGGACGCTGGCCGCCGAAAGACCGCCGCTGGCCGTTGAGTTGGTGCCGAGCCTGTGGGTGGCGGGTTTGTCCGGCTCCGGAACCATCCGCGGGCAGGATGTGGACTATGACCGCTCCACCGGGGATTTGTTGGCTCATCTGGAAGCGGGCGGGTCGCTGGCGGCCAAAGTGGTATGGAACCGGTGGGCGCTGGGAGGCCAGTTGGACGGCTATCAGTTGGCCACTGCCGCCCTGCAAGTGAACAACGCGCCCTTGGATGGGCAGATGGATACGGACCTGGTGTTTGGGGAGCTGGCTGCGGGCCATATCTTTCCCGGTTGGAAGGAAGGTCAGTCGTTCACGCTCGCGCTCGGCTTCCGCTATGCGCGCATGGTGAACGATCTGGAGATCCACGGGGTCGGCACATTCCGCCACCGGCAGGATTATTGGGACCCCATGATCATTCTGTGGCCCACTGTGCCCTTGTTCGCCTCCAAGGTCCAAGGCTTGAGTCTCACGCCCGCGTTTTCCATCGGCGGCGGCGGCGACTCCAAACTGGTGTACGAGCTGTTTCCGCAAGTGCGCTATCAGGTGATGCCGCGCATCGTGGCGCGGGCGGGCTACCGCGCCATCGGCTATCGGACCAAACGCGACGCCAACGATTTGACATTCACGCTGGCCGGTTTCATTGTCGGCCTCGGCGTGACCTTCTGAACGGCGCGCTGGCGCAAGCAGGGGCTTGAACTCCGGGTGGGGTGGGGGCAGTATGGGGGCATGAGGGCATGGCTCAAACGGATGTATCACGAGACCGACTGGGGGAGTCGCGCGCTCTTTCCTTTGGTGCGGGCCCGCGCCTGGCTGCACAATGGCTGGCGCTCGGATCAAGCCGTCATCGCCGCCACCTTCCGCCAAACCTTCGGTTATGAGCTGGATTGGGCCAACCCGCGCACGCTCAACGAAAAAATAAACTGGTTGAAGCTGTATTACCGGACCCCGCCGCAAACCGTGGTGGCGGATAAATATGCGGTGCGCGAGTATGTGCGCGCGCGGGTGGGGGAGCGCTACCTCATCCCCCTGCTGCGCGTCTACGAGCGGGCGGGCGACATCCGGCTGGCCGATCTCCCGAATGAGTTTGCCCTCAAAGTGAACCACGGCAGCGGCCAAAATTGGTTGGTCCGCGATAAAACCCGCGAAGACGAAGCGCGCCTGATTCGCACGTTCCGCCAATGGCTGCAAACCAGCCATTATCCGGCCTCCCGCGAATGGCCATACAGGAATATCCGGCCCCGGATCATCGCGGAACCATTATTGCGCGATGCCGCCGGCGAAATCCCACCCGATGTGAAATTTCACTGCTTCGGCGGCAAAGTGGCCGCCATTCAGGTGGATTTGGACCGCGAAACCGACCACCGACGGAACTTTTACGACCCGGATTGGACTCTCCAGCCCTTTATTTGGACGGAATGGAACGGCGAAACTCCCGCGTGGCCCAACGGGCGGCCCGTGCCGCGACCGGATCGGCTGCCGGAGATGATTCAGGTGGCCGAAACGCTGGCTGCGGATTTTCCCTATGTGCGGATTGACCTCTTTTGCTGCCCCAATCAGGTCTATTTTGGCGAAATCACGCTGTATCATGGCGGCGGCTTTGAACGGTTCGCGCCCGCCGAGTATGACCGCCATTTCGGCGATTTGCTCCACCTGCCCCGGCCCAGTGCGCCCTGAATGGCGGGGCTGATTTACCGGTTTTTTTTAGGATTTACAGTTGACGCGCCCCCGGGTGATGGGGCATTATTGGCCCACGGTGAGAAGTCGGCCCTGATGGGTCCGGTGTAATAAATGCTGCCGCCCTTGGGCAAGGAGAGCCAACGATGAAAAAAATGGTGTTGTACGTAATGATTGGGCTGATGATGACCGCCACGGTCGGCATGGCTCAGGGCAAGAGCAAGGCCGAGGCCAAGCAAGCGCAAGCTTCCGGCCCGGTAACCCATCCCCAACTGGCTGAATTGCTCGTGCGGGCGCTGGGGCTGCTGCGCTTCCTGCCGGCCGCGCCTACTTCCCAGCAACTCTTTGACATCTTGATGCAGAACGGCATCGTCCCCGAAAAGGGCTGGGACCTCTCCGCGGTGGTCAGCAAGGGCGATCTCGCCCGCATCCTGGTGCAGGCCATGAAGGCTCACGACATGGTCGAAAACCCCAGCGATCCGCAATCCTGGATTGATGCCCTCAAGAGTCTGGGCATTTCCCTCGACCGCCTGAGCGAGACGATCCAGAGCGTGGAAACCCTGCCCAACCCGATGGGCCAGGACATGACCGTGCAGTCCGCCGACCCCCTGATTTACACCCAGAACTTCACCCCCGGCGGCACCATCCAGTACACGGTGGATCTCAACCTCGTGACCCGCGTCTTCACCGAGCTGGCCATGATCAATGGCGAGTTCCGCCCCCGCCCGCCTACTCCTCACTAATGGACGCCCCGCAAGAAACTGTCAACCTTTACAAGGAAATATGGCCATGAAACAAATCCGAATTGCGATGATGATGGGCTGCGGCCTGTTGGTGGCGGCGCTGACGGCCAGCGCGGAATCGCCTGTGCACCTTAATAACCGCCTGCGCGTGGGCTACGACGACAACGTCTACCAGGCGGGCACGGCAACGCTGCTGGACGGCACCAAGGTCGAGCACAAGAAGCGCGACAGCTTCCGCGTGCTGGAAGAACTCGAACTGCTGGTGAACATGAACATGCCCCGGACCTATCTGGGCCTGCGCTATCGCCCGTCGTTCATCTGGTACTCCGACCGTGACGAAGACAGCACCGACTTCCTGAACGACCTCGACCTGAACTTCACGCACAACTTCACCCCCGCCTTGCAGTTGGCCATCAGCGATACGCTGCGCGCCAGCCAGTTGCCGGAGCTGCAGGAAGACAACTACATCGTGCGCGGCATGGACGACAACTACTACAATTCCGCCATCGCCACGCTGGCCATCAGCCTGCGTCCGGAAACCCGTTTGGACCTCTCCGCGCGCTACATCACGCTGGTCTATGATTCCGAGTCCGATGCCAAGGAGAACGGCGACTACTACAGCCTGGTCGGCGGCGCAACCCTGCGCCAGCAGTTGGCCAGCCGCACCACCCTGATGGGCGATTTCCGTTACCAGACCGTGGTGTATAACGAAGCGGATGCCGCGCATAACCGCGATTCGGATTCCATCTTCGGTGGCGTGGGTGTCGAACAGACCATCAGCGCCAAACTCACCGCCACCCTCCGCACCGGTGTGGAACAGCGCATGTACGACAGCGACCTGTATGATGACAACACCGCGCCATACGTTGATGTCGCCCTGACCTTCCTGCCCAGCCCGGCGACCCGCATCACCGCGGCCACCTCCTACTCCATCTACGAGTCGGATATCGCCAACTACCTCAGCCAGGACCGCACCTATGCCTCCCTCAGCTTGGCTCACGACTTCACCGCGAAGCTGAGCTTCTACATCAGCGGCGCCTACACGCTCAACCAGTACGAAAACGATTACTCCCTGAATCCGCTCTTCAGCGACTACGACGAGAACTCCTACCTCGTCAGTACCCGCTTGGCCTACCGGGTCAATCGCATCAACTGGATCGAAGTCGGCTACCAGTACGTGAAGCTGGACAGCGATGTGCCGGGCCGCGAAAATTATGACCGGAACCGCGCGGATATTGGCTGGAAGATCCAACTGTTCTAGTCTGCGTTGGGCGAGGCAGGCGACCGGCAACGGTCGCCTCCTCTATGTTTGCGTACGCCGGTTCGGCCGGCACGGGCGGGGTCTCCCGCCCGATGGTTTAGGATAAGACAACATGGCAGAAGAATCTCAAACAACCGCACTGCACTTCCTCGATTATTGGCGGGTCATCCGCGATCGCAAGGAGGTCATTCTGGCGGTGGCGCTGTTGACCATCGTGTCCGGCACGGCCTACACGCTGATGATGCCGAAAAAATACACCGCGCTCACCCAGATCCAGGTGCGCGAAGATGCCATGGATGTGGACCCGTTCTTTCAGCGCGAGGTCAATCGCATGGGCTACAATCCCTTCTTCCTGATGACGCAGGAAAAGATTCTGAAGTCCAAGCCCGTGCTCACCACCGTGATCCGCAACCTGAATCTGCAGAAACTCTGGGGCGCGCAACTCAACGAGGACAAATCGGCCGTCACCCCGGAATTGGCCCTGCAAATCCTGCAACGCAGCATCCGCGTGGAGCAGGACCGCGATACCATGCTGATGAACATCAGCGCCACCAGCGAAGACCCCCGGCAGGCGGCGGCCATCGCCAACGAAATCGCCAACGTCTATCGCGAACGCCGCCTCGCCGATAAACGCCGCGAAATCCAGCACGCCATTGACGCCATGAGCAATGAAGTGCGCAAGCAGCAGGAACGCGTGGAAGAGGCGGAAGCCGAACTCGAACGCATTCGCCAGGAACACGGCATTGCCCTCATTGGCCGCGGCCTGATGAGCATCCGCGTGGAAAGCACCCGCCTGAATGCGCTGGAAAATGAACGCAGCGCCGCCCGGGTGGATATGCTCGTGCGCAAGGCGCGCATGGACCAGTTGGAGGGTTTGGAAGGCGACAAGCTGATGGATGCCGCCGCCTACATCGTGCAGGACCCCACCCTGCTCAGCATCCGGCAGCAATATATTGACAGCCAGGTCAGCCTGCAGCTCATGCTGCGTAATGGCGTCGTCGGCGAAAACCACCCGGATGTCCTGCGCCTGCGCGGCGCGTCGGAAGAATTACGCCGCCAGTTGGATTCCGCCCTCACCGGACTCAAGGCCGGCGTCAAAGCCGACTACGAAGTCGTCCGCCAGAAGTTTGAGGCGTTGGATGGCGAACTGAACAGCATCAAGGCGTCCGACATCGAATCCGAAAGCGAAAACTATCTGCCGTTCGACCGCGCGGAACGCAACGTGGGCGTGCAGCGCGATATCCTGACCGCCCTGCGCGCGCGCATCACCCAGACCGGCATCGAAGTGGAAGTGCCGCGAACCACCGTGGACATCGTGGAAGAAGCCGATGCCCCCGACCGCCCCTCCAGTCCGCTGGTCGTGCTCAATATTTTCCTGAGCGTGGTGTTGGGCCTGATGGCCGGCACCGGTCTCGCGTTCTTTGTGGAATATCTCGACGTGTCCATCAAGACCGTGGACGAAGTGGAAAAATACCTCGGCCTGCCCGTGTTGGCCGTGATTCCCCAGCAATCCCGCCCGCTGACCGAAGCCGGCCAGTCCAGCGGCCAGGGCGAGGCCTATCGCTCCCTGCGCACCAGCTTGGCGCTGTTGGGGCGGGAGGATAAAAAGAAAATCTTTGCCGTCCTCAGCGGCGGTGTCGGCGAAGGCAAATCCACCACGTTGTTCAATCTGGCCTATGTCTGCGCCGAACAGGGCAGCAAGGTGTTGGTCATTGACTCCGACTTGCGCCGCCCCGTGCAGCACAAGATGGTCGGCCTGGCCAACCGCACGGGATTGGTCAACGTGCTCACCGGCGAATCCAAGCCCGAAGATGTCATTCAGGAAACCGGCGTGCCCAACCTCTGGATGATGACCAGCGGCCGGTTGCGCCGGGGCACCATCGGCATCATGAACAATGCCCGCCTGCGGCAACTGTTGGACCACCTCAAGGAGCAGTATGATTACGTCCTGCTGGATTCACCGCCGATTCTCGGCGTGACCGACGCGGCCATTCTCGCCAGCGAAGTGGATAGCGTGCTGCTCGTGGTCCAGTACCGCAAATATCCCAAGATCATTTCCCTGCGCGCCAAGCGCATGATCGAAAATGCCGGCGGCCACGTCATGGGCGCGGTGTTGAACAACATCAACATCATGCGCGACGATTATTATTATTACTACCACTACACAACGAGAAAATACTATGGTGTTGTCAGACATGAAAATGATGACAACTCCTTGGAGGCCTGATGTGAAAGCGGGCCGTTCCCTGTTGCTGATGTTCCGCACCGTAATGGTTGTGGGTGGGCTCGGCGCGCTGCTGACCGGTTGCGCCGCTCCCGCGCCTTCGCAAAAAATCTACAATCGCTACGAGACGGTGCTGGCCTCGCGCAAGCAAATGCTGGCCCAGCAGCACACCGCAGCGGCGGCTCCCGCCAAGCCCGCGGAAACAGCCCCGGCCCCCGCCAAGCCCGTGACGGCTCCGGTTGCCGCCAAGCCGACACCACCCGCACCGGTAGCGGCCAAGCCCGCGCCCCCGGCCCCGGCTCCCCAGCCGCCAACCGTCAAACCCGCGCCTCCGGTGCAGGTGGTTTTGCCCCCGCCCGCGCCGGAAGTTCGCCCCGCGCCGGCCCCCGCCCAACAGGCCCCCGTGCCGCCCGTGGTGCCGGCTGCGGAGGAGCCCCGTACGGAAGCGGGCTACGTTCTCAAAATCGGCGATGGCGTTCAGGTGTATTTGCGCGGCATTCCCAATCCCGAAGTCATCGAGGATGTCATTGATGAATACGGGATGATCACGCTGCCGTTCATCAACGATATCCGCGCCTCCGGCCTGCCGGCCTCCGAACTGGAGCGCACGATCCGCCAGACCTATCTCGATCAGGACATCTATCGCAACGTCACCGTCAATGTCGTGGTGCCCACCCGCTTCTATTTCATTTTGGGCGAAGTCCGCGGCCCCGGGCGTTTCCAGATCATCTCCGCCACGCGCGTATCGCAGGCCATCGCGGCGGCCGGCGGCTATACGGAATTCGCCAGCGGCAAGGTGCAGGTCAAACGCAATGGCCGCATCTTCAAGGTCATTCGCAATGCCCGCCGCCTGGAGCGCCAGCCGGATGATGACATCCTGCTGGAACCCGACGATGTGCTGGAAGTGTTGCGTAGCTGGATTTGATGCCGCCGGCCGGGGTCCCCATGACACGTTTGGTCGGTGGGCACGAAGTGCATTCCTCCCCGCGCCGCTGGTATGACGCGCTGGCCATCCTGCTGCTGATGTGGCCCGCCACCGGCGGCATGTGGCTGCTGGGCTCCACCCGCACCTGGGCTTTCGCGCCCGGTCTGGTTCTCGCTTTTCTGGGCATCGCGCTAACGGTCGCCCGCCCGCTCTGGTTTGCCGACACCCCCCCCCGGCGTTGGCCGGCCGGCTGGTGGATTTTCGCCGCGCTGGCGGCCTATGTGGTCGCGCTGGCGCCCAGCGCGTTGGTGCCTTACGCCGCGCGGTGGGACGCTTTGAAATGGCTCTGCCTGCTCGGCGCCCTGTGGAGCTGGACGCAACTGGCCACCCCCCCGCGCCGCTGGCGGGTGTTGGTGTTCATCCTGTTGGTGTCGGTGGCGCTGATTTGCCTGTATGCCATTGTCCAGCGCGTGGGCGGCTCGCGGCAAGTGCTCTGGGTGCCGCGCCCGGAACAATACGGCCTGCGCGCCAGCGGCACCTATCTGTGCCCCAACCACCTCGCCAATGTGTTGGCCACCCTGTTCCCGCTGGCGCTGCTGCTGCCGTTTTGCGCGGAGGCCGGTTTCCCGCTGCGCCTGATGGGCGTCTATTTTCTGGGCGTGGCCACCCCCGTGCTGTACTGGACGCAAAGCCGCAGCGCCTGGCTCGGACTGCTGGTCGGCGGCGTGACCAGCCTGCTGCTGCTGGCGTGGCACAAGAGCCGCGCGCTGTTTGCGGTGGCGCTCGTGGCGTTGCCGCTGCTGGCGGCTGGCACCGGCTGGCTCGCGTGGCGCACCTTGCCCCTGGTGCATGAGCGCGTGCAGGAAGTGTTGGACAGGGGGATCGAAGCCGGCGGCAGCCGCGCCGACATGTGGCGCGATGCGCTCGTGATGATTCGCGAGCGGCCCCTCACCGGTTTTAGTGGCGGATCATTTGTCTGGGCATATCCGCCGTATCAGTCACACGTCAAACACCACCTGCTGTGGGATTATCTGCATAACGAATACCTGCAACTGCAGGTGGAATATGGCGCGCTGGCCAGCGGCCTGCTCGTGCTGGGGCTGTTGTGGGGCGGCATCGGTTTGCTGGTGGCCTTTCACCGGGCCCAATCGTCGAGCACACGCGTGTTGCTGGCGGCCACCGCCGGCGCGCTGACTGGCAACATGGCCCACGCGCTGTTCGATTTTAATTTCCATATATTCCCCAATCCGCACGTCCTGGCCTGGCTGCTCGGCGTGGCCTGGGGTGTCTGGTTCCTGGAGCAGGGCGTACACCGCCCCGCCCGCCCGTGGCCGCGCGCGTGGCGCCTGACGGGGGTGGGGGCGGCGACGCTATTGTGCCTGGCCTGCGCCTGGAGCGCGCTGGCGGCTGGCTTGTCCTACTACTGGAACCTGCGCGGCGATATCGCGCGCAGCAGCCTCGAATGGGAGGCCGCCGCCCCCCATTACGCCCGCGCCATCCGCTGGGACCAACGCAACTGGCAGGCGCATGCCGGCCTCGGAATGCTGCGCCAGATTCAGGCGTTCTGGCATCGCGATTCGGACGAGGCCGCGGAACAGGCTGGCCGCGCCGCGCTGGCCGCGCAAGCCGAAACCCATCTGCAGCGCGCCGCCGCATTGAATCCCGGCGACATGGCCGTGGTGTACACGCTGGGCCAGACGCGGTTTGCGCAGGGGGATCAGGATGGCGCGCTGGCGGCCTATCGCCGCGCCGCGACCTATCAGCACAAGCATATTTTCTACCGCGAACAGTTGGGTGTGCAACTGCGGCGTATGGGGCGCGACGAAGAGGCGCTGGCGGTGTTCCGGCAGAATCAGGCCGATCGTGTCACCACCGATATCAGCGCGATCAATATCCGGCAGTTGGAGCGCAAACTGGCCCAGCCCCCGCCGCCCTGAACCGGTCGGCGCCCATGGCTGTTCCTATCGGACTTTTGTAGGGCGGGAATGGTTGCGGGACGAAACCTTCCCGCCGGGCATGGCTGGAAGGTCGGCGCGCGACGCCTTTACGTGGCCCACTTCGGGCATGCCCGCAGAAAAGGGCACGTCTGGCAGGTGTGATCATCGGTGGTGCAATCCAACTCCGCATCCGCGCGCAACTGATTGGTGAGGGGATCCTCCACCAGAAAGAGCATTTCATCGGCGGAGTCGCGGATGAAGTCCCGCAGGTTTTCCAGATCGTCCGCCGTGTACATGAACACTTCGCGCTGGCCCAAAATGGGCTGATAGGCAATGGCCGTGATGTCCTCCGGCGCGCTCGTCCACCGGTCCAGCGCCAGCAGGACATAGACCCCCAGTTGCAGCCGGTGCGCCGTCAAATCCCCTTGGCCGGTTTTCCAATCATAAATCGTCACCTGGCCGTCCCGCCGCACCACGAGATCGGGCACCGCCAGCACCTTGAGGCCATCCAACAAAAAATGCGCGCGCGATTCCACCGCCAGAATGGAGTCCCGTGGAAGCTGTTGCAATTCCTGGCCGAGCGCGGATGCCGCGAACTGCTGCACGGCCTGCGCCACGCGCGCCACCACCGCCTGCCATTCCTCGGCGGGAATCTCCAGATTGTATTCGTGTTCAAACAGTCCGGGAATGCGCGCCGGGTCGTGGCGGTAGGCCTTGGCGCGCGACTGACGAAACTCCTGGCGCATCCGTTCAATCTGCTGCTGCGCGGTGGCCTCGGCCGCAGCGGCCATTGTGGCGGGCTCTTGCAGCAAGGCCGCCAGCGCATCATGCGCGTGCTGCCCGGCCCATTGCCGGCGCGTGGCCAGCCGCTTCAGAATGTAGAACTCCCTCGCGCGCGCGGGCGCCGTCGCCGCCCACCCGCCCCAGGCCGCGTAATACGAAAAATAATACCGCTGCAGGCAGGACTGGAATGTCGAATGCCGCGAAAACGACCACGAGAATTCGTTGCCGCGCGGACTCATGAGCGCGCGGATTTCCGCAGCCGGGCCTCGATGTCCCGGCGCCATAGCTGGGCGAGGCCCCCCGTGGCCGTTTCCCGATACGCGGCCTGCAAGTCGCGCCCGGTGCGATTCATCACTTCAATCACATCATCAAAACTGATCAGGTGCCGGCCATCGGTCAACGGTGTGAAGGTGGCGCACTCGATGGCGCGCAGCGCGGCATTCATGTTGCGCTCGATGCAGGGAATCTGCACATAGCCTTCAATCGGGTCGCAGGTCAGTCCCAGGTTGTGTTCCATCGCCATTTCGGCGGCATATTCAATTTGCCGGAGAGTCGCCCCCCCCAATTGCGCCACCGCCGCCGCCGCCATGGAACAGGCCGACCCGATTTCCGCCTGGCACCCCGCCTCCGCGCCGGACACCGTCGCGTTGGCCCGGATGGATGCCCCGAACAAACCGGCCGTGGCCAATGCCTCCAGAATTCGCCGCTGCGGTGTGCGCCGCCGGACCTTGAAATAGTAGAGCACCGCCGGCAACACCCCCGCCGCGCCGCACGATGGCGCCGTGACCACCCGCATCCCGGCGGCATTTTCTTCGGCGACCGCCAGCGCATAGGCCGCCACCAGGCCCAACTCGCGCGGCGTGCCTTTCAGCGCCAGCGCGCGACTGTGCGTGGTCCCCGCGCGCCGCGCCAACTCCAGCGAGCCCGGCAAAATGATTTGGTTGCTGGCCAGCCCGCGCTTCACGGTCTCCACCATGGCGCGCCAGATGGCCTCCAGCCGCAGCCAGACATCGTGCTCGCACTGTTCCACCAGTTGCCAGAACTCCAGATGGTTCGCGTGGCAGTAATCCATGGCGCCGGCGATGTTGCCGACAGGATACGTCGCCGCCGGTTCCGCGCTCGCCACCGGGCGGCCGTCCGCCTCGCGCAGACTGCCGCCGCCGACGCTGCACACGGTCCACTCCTTCACGAGGCCGCCCTGGGCATCGAACGCCGCAAACATCATGGTGTTGGGGTGGGGGAGGTCGCCGGTTTGCGTATCAAACACCACATCCACCGGCACGGGATTCAGCGTGCGCACCAGCGTCCGATCCGTCCAGTGCCCGCGTCCTGTCGCCGCCAGACTGCCCTGCAGCGTCACGCGAATGCGCGCCGGGGGTGTCGTCAGGCCTTCCACAAAAAGCCGCGCCGCGCGTTCCGGCCCCATGCTATGGCTGCTGGATGGCCCCACCCCGGCCACATAGACCTCAAAAATGGATGGCAGGCTTTGGCTCATGGCGCGGCTGGTTTCGCGGCGGCGCGTCCGCGCGGCCATGCGTCCCACAAAATGGCCAAGGATAGCCCGATCAGCGTCACATTCCGCGCCAGATTCCAGCCATCGGAAACCGCGGCATCGGCGCGTGTGGAAAAGCAGCCGCAGGAAGCTTCAATGCCGCGCCACAGATTCAGGCTGATGGCGCCGGTGAAGCCCACCAGCATCAGGACAATCCACCAGGCGCCCGCGGCACGCCACCGTGGCGGCCCCGCCAGCACCGCCGCGCCGCACAGCAACTCCAGCCACGGCAGAATCAGCGCCACCATGTTCACCAAAACGTCCGGCAACAGGCGGTACCGATGCACCGCCAACGCGAAGGCCTCCGGCGACGCAATTTTGGCGATGCTCGCCCCCACGAACATCCCCGCCACCGCCAGCCGCGCCAGCCACAAAAAGAGGATTCGCCTGCGGCTCACGGCTCTTCCCCCGTGCGGATCGCGCCGCCATAGTCCACCCACTCCGCATAGCCGCCGGGATACAGCGTCACCCGTTGAAAACCCAGTTGCCGCAACTGAAGCGCCTGCTCCAGCGCGTCATCGCAATCCGCCCCGCCGCAATAGACCAGCAAGTCCGACTCCAACGTCAGCCGCGCCGCCAACGCGCCCAGCCGCGCCGCCACGTCCTCCCGTGGCAGATTCCACGCGCCCGGGATGTGCCCCGCCGCATATTGTTCGGGAGTGCGCACATCGCAAATCAGCCACTCCGCCGCGTCCACACGCTCGCGAACGCCCGGCAAAAAAAGGACCGGCACGCCAGCCTTGAACGCTTTGGTTTCGATGTGGCGGCTCCAATCGCTCACCCACGGCAGACGCGTGGCATTCGGGCGCACCCCATTCGCCAAGGCCCCCAAAACCACCGCCAGCGCCAGCAACGCGCCGCCGGCCGGAAGAATCCGGAAAAACGCGGCGCGCCACCCTGCCGATGGGTCCGCCATCACGGGGCCGGCGCCGCTCCGACAATATACGCCACCACCGGCACCGCCAGCTCCGGCGAATCCGGCAGGTCGGTCTTGATGTACACCGCCGTATTGATTTGGCCCGGCGGCAAATCGCCCGCCAGCGATAAATTGAAACGATGGCGTGTGCCATCCGCGCCTTCGCCCGCGGGCAGTGGCGACACCTCAACACCCGGCAGATCGCAGCGCACGCCCTCAATCCGCACCGGGCCCCGCGTCGAGATCACATCAAAATCGCGGCTCCGCAGCCCATCCGGCCCCAGTTGCCCGAAGAAAATGGTGGCCGGCTCCGCGCGCAGGGGTTGCGTCGCCGAACCCTTCAATTGCAGCGTCAACGTCGGCGTTTCCGGATCATTACTGGTGACAAAAATCGCCTTCTGCTGGAAGCCCGTGCGCCCGCGCAGATCGAACCGCGCCTGCACCAGCGCCTCGCCGCCCGGCGGCACAACATCCACCGACGGCTTCACCGCTGTGCAGCCGCACGTCGCGCGCACCTCGCGGATTTCCAGCGACAGCGTGCCCTCGTTGCGCACCACGTAATTGTGTTCCACAAAGCCGCTATTGTCGCGCTCGCCGAAATCATGGATCGGCTCCGCGCAGACAATCTTCGGCGCCAGTGGCGCGGCCGCAGGTTCATCCGCCGCCGCCACCCAGGCCCCCGCCACAACCAACCCCATCCAGATCGCCAGAATTGTTCTCATATCCGTCAACTATACGCCCGCCCCCCCCGGCTTTCAAGCGTCCCGCGAAAAAGCGCGGGCCGGCGCCGGAACCTTCAGCAACGGCCTACCATTTGACGCGCGCCAATTCCTTCCAGAATTGCAGGATCAGTTTCTTCATGCTCGCCATTGCCTTCTGGGAAGTCTCAAACACCTCCTGATGCGTCAGCGGCTGATTCAGGATCCCCGCCGCCATGTTGGTGATGCACGACAGCCCCACCACCCGCAGCCCCGCCGCATTCGCCAGCATCGCCTCCGGCACGGTGCTCATGCCCACCGCATCCGCCCCGAGCTTGCGCCACGCCCGCACCTCCGCCGGCGTCTCATACGTCGGCCCCGTCCCCGCAAAATAGACCCCGCGCCGCAGCGCCACCTTGCTCTGCTTGCCCGCCCGCGCCAACGCCGCGCGCAACTGGCGGTCATAGATGAACGATTGATCCGGGAACCGCGGCCCCCAGAACGGGTCATGCGCCCCCAGCAGCGGCGTCACC
>CAZNGD010000021.1:0-14102 GCA_964572295.1 uncultured Verrucomicrobiota bacterium | reverse complement strand
AAATAAACGTCATAACATATATCACCAAGACAATCGACATCAGACCAATTAACATCAATACGATGTTCTGGAAGCCGGATTGGTCAAATTCGGCCATTTTCATGGCGCGGGTTCCCCTGTGGTGGCCGACGGAGCAGTTGTGCCTTCCACACCCACAATATCTTCCGCCGCATCCAGGCTCATTTCAACACGCTTCTTCTCCACGATTTCCTTCAGGCCGCTTTGCGCGCTGGTCACTTCGGCATCCATCGCGCTGTCGCCGAACGCAATCGTCATTTGCGCCGGGAACTGCCCCAGTCGGAGCCACCCCACCGACCGGTTGGCGCCGCCGCCAGCGGCAAAACCGGAAATCAGCAGGTTGCTGTATTGCTCCTTGCTGATGGTGCTGCCTTGCATTCCCTCAATGACCGCATCGTCCATGAACGACGCTTCATAGGTCACGTTGCCGCTGGCCGTTTCCACCGACTTGACAACCAGTTTGGCCTTTTGCTCGCGCGGCCCCTGGAAGAGGGTCAGGTAGTAGTCGCCGTAGATTCCCGCGCCCAGGAACGACAGGTTCACATAGACCCCGCCATCGGCCTGATCCATCCCGCAAACCACAATGGGGATGTGCAAGCCGCCCTCCGCCGAGGCCACCTGCGCGTAGTTGGTGCCGGACATCCGGTACACGCCCACATTCCCCTGGAAGACCGGGCGGGTTTGCTCCAGCTTGCCGCTTTTGCGCCGGGCCGAAAAGAAGCTCAAGCTCGGACTGACGGCGGATTCGGTCAACACCACCTTGCTGGGGAACAGCAGGAAAAACTCCACGCTCTGGATGGGGTCATCTTCCGCGCCTTCGACCTCCACCGTGGCGCGCACCCGTCCGGCCACCACCGGCATTTTGCCGGCAATGTCGCTCAAGTTGAAATCCACGGCGTGGGTGGAATCATCCGGCAGGATGTCCTTGGCGGCATCCTGCAACCGCTCAAAAAAGTTGTTCAGGAAGGCGGGGGCTTCCGACGGCATGCCGATCATGCCCTCCACGGAGCGCACAATCTGCCGCATGACCGACTCGTTGAACTTGAGGCCGGCTGGCGGCGTATATTCCACCACCTTGCCGGCGGCCGGGTCGGTGACGATGTAGCGGGCGTTCGGGCGATCCATGGCGATGGCCCCCAGCGAGGTCAAATCGCTGGCCAGCGTGTGCTGCTGCCCGGTAAAGGGCTCATAACGGCGCAGCGAGGCCTTGCCCGGCCCTTCTTGCGCGCCAATAATGAAGGAGCCATCGGGATAGACCGCCAAGGCCGCCATCGTCGCGCGGCCCAGCACATCCGGCGCGCCGCCGAGCATCATGTGGCGATCCACTTCCCACCAGGACAGATTGCCCTTGGTGCGGTCGCCCACCAGCAACACATCCAGCCGTTCCGACAACGCAATCGCGCCAAAGTTTGCGAATGGCCCGAAGTCAATCACCCACCAGTTGCCATTGACTTCCCGCATCAGCGCGGAGCCAAACTTCATGAAGTCGCCGCCAATTTCATCCGCCCCCACAATGAACAGGCGCCCGATGGTGTCCACAAAAATATTGCGCCACTGAAATTCCTGATCCAACCAGGGCACGGGCACGCAAACGGCGGTGCTGAACAATCCTTGCTCGTTGGGAAACAGTTCCAAAATGCGCCCGTTGGGAATCTGCTCCGCCACGAATAGGTTGCCGTTGGTGGAAAACGTCAGCGGGCCCGGCTGGTGAAGTTGGGCATCCATCCAACTCTCGGTCGGCATCTGGGAGGAAATGGCCCAGCGCGGCAGAACATTGGAAATGGCAAAATCAGCGGCCAGCGCGGGCTCGGCCTTGCCATTTTTCAGCGCCACGATCCGCCCGTTGGCCTGTTCGGACACGTACACATCACCGGAGATGGGATGCACGGCCGCGCCGGTCGGCTCCTGCAGGCCGCTAATCAACACCCGGCCCGTGAGACTCTGGCCCAGGACGTTCCCCGCCCCCCCCACCATCAGGAGGCAGCCAAGGACGAGCCACCGGGCTGAGAGTTGCTTGCGCATGCCGAGCACCCTGCGCCCCCTTCTGCTCAGGAGATTACTTCTTCGTGCAGCGTAATCACGCGCGGCTTGCTCAAGCGGCGACAGAATTCGTCGGTCGTGGCCAGATGCTCGCGCAGTTGGCTGAACGCCTGCCGGAACTCTTCGGAACCGGTAATGCCCGCCATCGCGCGCTCCAGCGCCTGCTCCACCTTGAGCAGCTCTTGAATCTTGGCGCCCAAATCCATGATGGTGGTGATCTGCTGCTCCACGACACCGGCCGCGTTGGCCGCCTTCTGCAAGCTTTCGCCGAGGGTCGCCTGGATGCTATCGGCGCTCCGGGCATAGCGGTCGGCCATGTCGGCGGCGCGCTTGTGGGCGTGTTCCATCGCCGCGGCCAGCGCCTTGACTTCGTCATCCGTGGCCTGCTGGCGAACCTCGACATACCGCTTGGTCAGCTCTTCAAATTGGTGCCGCAGTTCATCGCCGGCCTTTTCGATGGAGACGGTGAACACTTCTTCGTAGCGGTCCGGGTCCGGAATATAACGCCGGAACGCGGCTTCGATGGAATCTTCGAGGTTTTCAATGACCACCGGCTGCTGCTCGGCGGACGGCAGACGGCGGATGAAGTGCTCATCCAAATAAATATCCACTTCCGCCATGAAGGTGGATTCGCGCCGCATCAGCGATGTCAGCGGGAACTGCACCACGGTCACCAGCATCAGCGCCAGGAAGGTGGTATCGAACGCCACACCCAGGCTGATGGTGACGTTGGCGATGGCCCCCTTGATGGCCGACAGCTCGGCGGAGCCGGACAGGAAGTTGGAGAACCCGCCGACGGCTGCGCCCAGCCCCTGCACGGTGCCGATGAACCCCAGAATGGGAATCACCCACATCATCAGACGCACGAGGGTGAAGGTCATGTCCGAAATCGTGGAGTCGCGGCCGGCTTCCGTGCCGATCCAGCCCGTCACGCGGCCCAGGTCCTTGGTGGACACCCACAAGCCGAGGGCGCGGTTCAGACGGCTCAACAGCACGCTTTGCTGATCGCCGCCGCTTTCCTGAATGCGCCGCCGCAGCGCCTGGATTTCCTCTTCGCTTTCCATGTTCACGCCGCGCACCTTGGCCGAGTCGTCCGCAATATGCTGGATCTGGTTGCGCAAAATGCGGTTTTTCTGGAACATGAAGAAGATAATGACGAAGAAGCAAAGGAGTTCGAGCCATTGCACCGGTCCGCGTTGGTTGACCAGCGCGTTCAGGTAGCTGGGCCAGGACCCCAGTTCCGCGCTGCTTCCCCAAAAATACAGGAAATAACAGGTGGCCATGGTGCAGATCACCGCGCCGATAATCTGAATCCAGACGTTGGCATCCGTGGTGGGGCGGCTACTGCTGAATCCCCCGGTTGCTTCGTCACTTTCCGCCACCGCAGTGGGAGGGGGGGGAGCCAAGGGCTGAACTTGTTCGTCGAGTTTTTCTTTCGCCATAATCTCTAACCTGCTTACGGGTGGCTTCGCCTCGCCGCTCATGCGGCCTGATTTTTCGGCGCACTATCCCAAAACTTTGGCCTGCCGTCGATAACAAATTAACACCGCCTGAACATTCTCCGCTGGCGCGTCTTCAGCGCCGGGACGCCTCCCGCCAACGGGGGGGGCAGCCGTTGCCGACTACGTGCTCTTGCGCAAGGTTTGCCAGAATCCCCGGATGTACCCGGAGCCATAGGCAAGATGGGCAATGGGAAAGGCCAGCAGCGTCCACCCCCCGCGCGGTTTGCCGCGGGCGAGGCGGATGCTTTCCACCACAATGATCGCCGCATATCCGGCCAAGGGGGCCAGCCAAAACGCCCACAGCGCGGGCCGCAACCCCACCAGCACGGGCAACGCGACGAGATGGAAAATCAGGCCCAAGGGCGCGGCGCGCCAAAGCCAGCGCCATTGGATGCGCCGACCTTGATAAACTCCGTAATGAAAAAATTGCCGCCAAAACGGGAGGCCCAGGCGGCGGCGATGATGCCAGACGCCAACGCACGGATCGTAGCGAATGCGCCAGCCTTGTTGGCGAACCTCCTGACAAAACACCATGTCTTCGGACGTATCCAATTCGGGGCGGAAACGAAACTCCGGCCGCGCGCGCACCAGCATGTTGCAGGTGGGCAGCTCATCCACCTCGCGCAAGGATACGGGCACATGGCGAATGTAGCCCGCACCCATGCCCACCGGGCTGGCCATGACATCCCCGCAGGCCTGTTGCCCGGAATCGTCTTCAGGCGCCGTGAGGTTGGGGCCGCCCACAATGGCAATCGTGGGATCTTGAAAATGCGGCAATCCGTGGGCCAGCCAGTCGCGCCAGGGGCGCGCGTCGGAGTCCACAAAGCCGAACACATCGGCCTGACTTTGCCCCATGGCAAGATTGCGCTTGCGCCCGGGATTGAGCGCGCCACTGGGGATTTCCCGCACGCGTGCCGCCTGGGGCATTTGGCGAATGGCTTCCCACGCCGCCGCTTCAAGGGGGGCATCGGGAACGAGCGTCACCTGTTGGCAGGGCGGCTCCATGGCGAGCGCCGCCTGGACGCATTCGCCCACCCAAACATCCCACGCGCGAAACGGAATCACCACATCCACCGCCAGTGGCGCGGCCGGATTCACGCCCCCACCCCTTCCGTGGCGCGCTTTTGCGGCAGGGCGAGGAAGAGCAGCGCCCCCAGCCCAACCAGCAGTCCCGCCGCTTGCGCCCAGACGGCCAGCGAGCCCGGCGCGTAGCGCAGCACCACTTCGTGCGTGCCGGGCTCCGTGATGGCGATGCCTTGGAACATGTAATCCACCCGCGCGACCGGTTGCGCCTGACCATCCACCGTCGCCCGCCAGTTGGGGTCATATTTCTCCGCCACCCGCACCACAACCGGGCCGTGATTTTGGACGGTGAAGTCGTAGCGGCCGGAAATCACGCGCTGCACGGTCACCGTGGGCGGGGCCGCTGGCCCGGCGGGCGGCGCAGTCGGCACGGGGGAGCCCGGCGCCACCAGCACAACCGCGCCGGGGATAAAGTCGGGGCCGCCCAGTTCCGCCAACGCGGCGGGGTCAGCCGCCACCCGCCATGCCGTGGCGGCGGTCACGCGTGGCGGCGCGGGCTTGAGCTTCAACACCACTTCCGGCGCATCCAGCGTGGGCTTGACGCTACGCGCGCCCACGCCGCCCCGGCCGTCATCGTAGGGCTGATAGGCATAGGCCAGCTCCAACTGCCGCGCATAGTCCGGGTGGGCCAGCAGTTGCCGCGCCACCGGCCCGTGCGCCAGCACATGGCTCACGCCGGTCAGTTGCCACGTCCGCAGCGGGTCGCGCACCGCCTGCCAAAATGCGGCATAATCCGCCGGGGGGCGCGGCAACTGCGTCACGTTCACCGACGGAATGCCATGATACGGGAACAGGTAGGTCAGCCACAAACCATAGAAGCCATCCTGCGTGGCCATGGCCGTGCGCCCGTGGCCCACATCGCGCGACAGGAAGCGCGTCAGATCGTTGGCCGCCACATAGCCGGCGGGCATCCGCTGGATGTAGTGCGGCGCCAGAATAAAAACCGCGTCGCACAGCACCACAACCGCGGGCACCCACGCCAGCCATGAGGTTTTCCACACTGTGGAAAAAAGTTTTCCACACTGTGGAAAAGTTTGGCCCTTTTTTTCCACACTGTGGAAAACCCCGCGGGCCAGCGCCCAAAACAGGCCCGCGCCCAACAAAAACGCGCCGCCGGCATAGGTCACGGCAAAGGCCTTGTTCCATTGGATCACGCGCCCGAGCGCCCCCCACCCCTGCGCGCTCAACGTGGCGCCGCCGCCCGGCAAATCGGCCCATAGCGCCAGCCCCGCCAGCAGAAAAATGCCGCCGACTCCCGCCGCCGCCCACCACCACCAACGCAGGCGGCGCGCCTCGGACCGCAGCGCGATCTCCAACCCGCCGGCGGCCACCACGCCCCACGCCACTTGGAAAAAGTGGATGAACTTGTTGGGATTGCGGATGCTCCCCAATCCCGGCAAAAGGCTGATCAACTTATACAGCGGAAAAAATTTGCCGAACGAGAGCAACAACGCCACGACGCCCAGCCCCGCCCACCCCAGGATCAAGGCCCGCAGTGCGACCTCGCGGCGGCGTGCCGCTTCAATCACGCCGAACAGCGCCAGCAACAGCGGCAGCACGCCGACATAGACATTCTCCAGCTTGAAATTCATGAAGCCTTGGCGCGTCTGTTCCCAGCCATCGCTGCGGCCCATGGCGCCCCAGTACGGCCCGGCCTCATCGCCGCTGCGCCAGCCCGTCCAGCCGGGCGCAATGAAATCGAGGCTCTCCGCCGGGGGCTGACTCCATTGGGTGGTGAACGACCAGCGCTCCGCCGCCGTTTGCGTGTCCGTGCTCTCCGTCACGCCCGACCCATGCACGGAAAACGATGCCGCCCCCGCCACCACCAGCGCCACCAAGGCCGCGCCCCACGATTTTCTCACGAACCCCGGAAAGGTCCCCTCACCCGCCCGCACCGCCTCCACCAGTCCCGGCGGAATCAGCAGCAGCGTGCAAAACAGCGCCACATCCGCCTGCTCCAGGAACATCGCGCCAACGGCCGCGCCCGCCACCAACCCCCACGCCGCGCGGCGCGTTTGCCCAAAGCGGCCCAACGCATAAATGGCCAACGACAGAAAAACCATCGTGCCATATTTGCCGACGTGGCCCGCATAGGTCAGCGTGAGATTGGTGCCGACCCAAAAGGCGACCAGCCCGCCCAGCACGCACGCCGCCGGGCGCAGGCCTTTGTCGCGCAGGTACCGCGCCAGCAGCCACGCCGCCAGTGCCAGACACAGCCCGTGGAACCCGTTCACAAATCCGCGAATCGGCAGCCATTGCAACAGGTGGAACGATGGCCGCAAAATGCTGATGCCCGGCAGCCCCCACAGCGTATCGCCCTGCCACGGGTTCACAACCGAATGGGCCCGCGACCGCTGCTCGCTTTTCAGCAGCCCGATGTTGTCGTCGGTGCTCTGCAGGATGGCGTCCGGCGTCCACAGCGCATGGAAGACCACCACCGCCACCAGCGCGAACAGCAACCAATACGGCCGCCGCGCGGCGCGCGCCGACCGCCCCGGGACGGGAAAAACATCAACGGATTTCATGGCGGCATCAAAGTGATTCCGCCCCCGGCTGGCAATGTAAAAAAAGTTGAAAAAAGAATCCGCCCCCGCTTGACATTGTAATCCCATGTTGTATTATCCCGTCTCGAATCATTTGAAATGCGAGCCAAACCCATGAAAACCAAAAGGACTCCGCCGGCCGAGCCGGCGCGCTGGCAACCCGCGCAAAGCCTCCTGCCGCTCTGGCTGCGCATGGGGCGCGAATATAATCTGCGCCTCCGGCAATGGCAGTTGCCCATCAATCTGACCTCCCCCCTGCTGCACCTGCATCTGCACCCGGAAACGTCCGAGCCGGCCGCGCTGGCCGAGGCCACCAGCCAGCCCCGCCAGACCATGACCTTCATTCTCGATACCCTCGAAAAACGCGGACTGGCCTACCGCACCCCCCACCCCAACGATCGCCGCCGTAAAATCATTCAGCTCTCCCCCAAGGGGCGCAAGCTGGCCACCACCCTGTATCGGGAGTTGCTCGCTTTTGAGACCGCCGCGCTCCAGTCGCTGGGCAATACCGCGGCACCCGTGCTGCACCGTCTGGTCGCGGACTTCACCGCCGCGCTGGCAGCCGAAAACCACCGCCAAGCTTAAACGGAAAGGATCCTTCCCATGCGTGTTGTCCACCCCCTCCATATCCTCGGCCTGCTGCTCACGGTGACCTTCAGCGTGGGTTGCCGCAGCTTCGATGCCGCGCGCGTCCGGCAGGAACAAACCGATTCCTTCACCTCGAATCTGGCCGCCCGCGCGGAAGCGGAACTGGCGCAGCCGCTGTCGCTGGCCGACTGCGTGCGCATCGCCATGAGCAACAACTACGCGGTGCGCAAGGCCGACCTCGATCAGGAGCTCTACCGCATCGGCAAAAATGTGGCGTTCACCGCGTTCCTCCCCAATGTGGCCGCCAGCGCGGGATATTCCTCCTACGCCAAGGATCCCAAAGTCACCGAGCGCCAGTTTGCGACCGCGGGCGTGGATATCGGCATGCCGATTTTCATGCCCTCGACATGGTTCCTCTATGCCGCGGCGCGGCAGGGCTACGCCGCCTCCGGCATTGCCGCGCATTATGTGCGGCAAAGCATCGTGCTGCAAACCACCCTCAACTATTACAACATGCTCGTGCAGCAGGACATGATCGCCGCGCTGGAAAGCCAGGTGGCCGCCGCCCAGGAAATGGCCAACCGCGCCCACGGGCTGGCCGCGGAGGGCATGGCCGCCGCCTGGGAGGGCGAACAGGCCACGCTGGCTGCGGAATTGCGGCAAACCGAATTGAATCAGGCCCGCCGCCAGTTGACCGTCTTGCGCGGCGAACTGTTGCAAGGCCTCGGACTCTCCCCGATCACCCCCATCTCCCTCTCCGGCGAAACCGGCGACCCGGCCCGCCCCGACGGCTCCGTGGCCGATCTGGTCCTGACCGCCCTGGCCTCCCATCCGGAACTCTCGCTGGCCGATCGCCAGGTGGTCATCAAGCAAGAGGAAGTCCGCCAGGCGTTCTGCGCTTTTCTGCCGACGCTGTCCCTCTTTCATAATGGCATGTGGACGGGCAACGACCTGGCCGCCCAGTCCGTCAACTGGACCACCGGCTTCGGCGCGGCCTGGACCGTGTTTGATGGCCTGGCCAACCGCGCGCGCTATCGCGCCGCCAAGGTGGAGCGGCGGCAGGCCGAGCTCGCCCGCGAAAGCACGTTCCTGTCCATCATGGTCGGCGTGGTCGCCGCGGAAGCCACGGTGCACAACGCCAGCGAAGCCGCCGCCGTCAAACAGCGCGCGTATGATGTCGCCGCCGCCAAGGTGGCCGACTACAAGGCCAAGGCGCGCGAAGGCCTGATCCCGTTGAGCGATGCGCTCGATGCCCAGGCGCAGGCCGACCTCGCCCAGTTGGCGCTGGTCCAAAGCCGCTTTCAAGAACGCATCGCCCTGGCCAATCTGGAGTTGGCCATGGGCCTGACCCTGGTTCCCGATTTGTCATCCGCAACCCCCTCGGAGAAATAACATGAATAGCATTCGTTTCAATTGGCTGCCCATCCTGCTGGCCACCGCGCTCGTCGCCGCCGTCGGCTGCGGCAAGAAAAAGGCTCCTGCCGCCGTCGCCCCCGCGGCCACCGCCGCGCTCACCGTGCGCGCGCAGGAAGTGGCTTCGCGCACCTTTGAGCGCCGCCTGACGGTGCAAGGCACCTTGGAGGCCAAAAACTTTGTCAATGTCGCCGCCCGCACCGATGGCACGCTCGAGGAAATCTGGGTGGACAAGGGCGATTACGTCAAAGCCGGCAAGACCCGCCTGTTCCAGGTGGATGCCGCCAACCAGCGCAACTCGCTGACCATCGCCGAGCAAAATCTGGCGGTCATGGAGGCCTCGCTGGCGGTGGCGCAAGCCTCCGCCCAAAAGGCCGAAGCCGAGGCCCGCAAGGCCACGCTGGATAACGAGCGCTATGAACGCCTGCACCGCGCCGGCAACGTCAGCGATAACGAATACGAGCTGGCCCAGGTGCAGTTTGCGACCGCCAAGGCGGGGCTGGCCGTCGCCCATGCGCAAGTGGATTTGGCCGAACGCCAAGTCAAGCAGGCGGCGGCCTCCCGCGCCATCGCCGAAAAGAATGTGAATGATGCCCATGTGGTCGCGCCCCTTTCCGGCTTCGTCAGCGCCCGCAATGCCGAACCCGGCGAACAAATGTCCGTCGGTCGGACGGTCCTGCGCATTGACGACCTGTCCGTGCTCGAAGCCGCCGCCTTCCTCCCCGCGCAGTACTACCCCGATGTCCAACCCGGCCAAACGCAGTTCCGCCTGACCATCAACGGCGTGGCGGCTGGCCGGCATGAGGTGACCTACCGCAGCCCCACCATCCACACCACCCTGCGCACGTTTGAAGTCAAGGGCCGCATCGCGAACGCGGGCGAGGCCGCCGTGCCGGGCAGCATGGTGGACATTGCGTTGGTCTTTGAAACCCGCCAAGCCCCCGGTGTGCCCAGCTCATCCGTTCTCGTGCGGGGCGGGCAGTCCATCGTCTTTGTGGTCGAAGACAATCGCGCCGTCATGCGCGTGGTGGAAACCGGCCTGCAAAATGACGGCTGCACCGAAATCCTCGCCGGCCTCGCCCTCGGCGAGCGCGTGGTCACCGAAGGCCAAACCCAGTTGCACGAAGGCATGACGGTTGACGTTCACTAACCCGGCTCCCTCCCCACCCCCGATTGGAGATGTTCCATGTTCTTAGCTAATGCTTCCACGCGCCGCCCGATCGCCATGAGCTGTCTGCTCATTGCGCTGATTGTCCTTGGGCTGAACTCCTACCGCAAAATCACCATCGAAAACATGCCTTCGGTGGATATCCCCTACATTGCCATCATCACCACCTGGATTGGCGCATCGCCGGAAGACATCGAAAAAGACGTGGCCAAACACATCGAAGATGCCGTGTCGGGCATTGATGGCCTCAAGCACATTGAATCCTCCTGCCTGGAAAACCTCGCGCAGGTCGTGCTCGAGTTTGAACTCTCCGTGGATGTGGATACCGCCGCCCAGGATGTCCGCGAAAAACTCGACGGCGTGCTCACCAAACTCCCCGCCGATGCCGACCGCCCCGTCATCCAGAAAATCAATATCAATGCCATGCCCATCGCCAACATTTTCCTGTCCGGCGAGATCAACATTGATGAGCTGTATGACTACGCCGACAACGTCATCGCCGACCGCTTCGGCACCATTCCCGGCGTCGGCGAAGTCCAAGTCATCGGCGGCAACGAACGCGAGGTGTGGGTGGAATTGAACCGCGACGCCCTCGTCGCCGCCGGCCTCACCGTGCAGGACGCCGCGACGGCGCTCACGCAGGGCGTCCTGGCCCTGCCCGGGGGCCGCATCCGCGAAAACGGCAGCGAATACACCGTGCGCTTTGACGCGGAATATGCGGATGTGGACGCCATCAAGCAGCTCGAAATGGCCAATCACGACGGCGCCCGGCGCACCCTCGGCGACCTCGGCACCGTGCGCATGGCCACCGAAGAGGTGCGCCAGCGCGCCATCCTCGACGGCCAACAGGGCATTGTCCTCAAGGTCGTGAAAAAGGCCGATGCCAACATCGTCAACATCGTCAAGGAAGTGCATAAGCGCTTCGACGAAATCAGCGCCACCCTGCCCGCCGGCATGGAGCTGACCTGGGTGTCCGACGAGGCCACCAACATTCAGGCTTCCGTGGATTCCGCCATCAGCGCCGTCCTGCAAGCCATCCTGATTTGCTCCGTTGTGCTGTTCTTCTTCCTCATCAATTTGCGCACGACGCTCATTGTCGTCATCGCCATGCCCGTCACCATCATCATCAGCCTGTTCTTCATGCACCTGGCGGGCCTCACCCTCAACCTCCCCACCCTGATGGCCATTGGCCTCTCCACCGGCGTGCTCGTCTCCAACTCCATCGTCGTGCTGGAAAACGTGGTCGAGAAGTTTGAAACCATGACCGACCACTGGGAAGCCGCGCGCTTGGGCACCAGCGAAGTCGCCGTCGCCGTGCTGGCCTCCGCCGGGACCAACGTCATTGTCATGCTCCCCATCACCATGATGACCAGCATTGCCGGCCGGATGCTTTCGCCCTTTGCCTTCACCACGCTCATCGTCAACGCCGCCTCCATTTTGATCAGCTTTACCCTCACCCCCATTCTCTGCGCGCTCATTTTGCAACCGGCCAGCCAGCGCCGCGATAACGTCTTCTCCCGTTTCGGCAAGCGGTGGGAGCAGGGCATCACCAATTCGGGCCGCCGCCTGGCCTCATCCCTCCGTTTCATCGCCGGCAAAAAGCGCTACAACCTCCCCATTGTGCTGGGCTTCGTCCTCCTCTTCCTCTTCACCATGAAGTTTGGCGGCGCCCGCCTCGGCTTCAGCTTTAGTGAAACCGCCGACCACGCGCGCCTGTTCATTCGCGTGGAAACCCCCGCCTATTACGATCTCGAAAAAACGGTCTCCCGTCTCGAATCCATTCAAGCGCGCTTGCTGGACTTCTCCGACATTGAGCACGTCCTCACAACCGCCGGCCGCGCGGCGGCCATGAGCGGCCAAGCCAGCGAAGGCGTCTATATGGGCCAAATTGAACTCTTTTTCCTGCCCAAAACCCAGCGGGAGTGGAAAATCCTGGACCGCCTCGAAGAAGTGCGTGCGCTCCTGCGCGACGAAACCGACTGCTTCGTTTCCGCCTCCGTCCCCGGCATGCTCGGCGGCCAGTCCTTCCAGATCGAAAAAGACATCTCCGGCGAAGACCTCGATGTCCTCAACAATACCGCGCTCGCCGCCCAAGCCATCATTCGCCCGCTCCCCGGTGTCGGCTTGCTCGAAACCACCGTGCGCGACAGCAAACCCGAAATCCGCGTGGTCCCCAAGCGGTCGGTGCTCTCCGATTTGGGTGTGCCCCCCTCGTCGCTCGCCATGCTGGTGCGCGGCAACATCGAGGGCCTCGAAGCCGCCAGCTACAAACGCGGCGACCGCACCTATGACATTCGCGTCAAACTCGCCGAGGCCGAGGGCAAGGACCAAATCCGCCAATTCCTCCTCCCCGGCGTCAGTGGCCGCCCCATCCCGCTCGAAACCGTCGCCGATGTCCTCGACGATCGCGCCCTCGTGCAAATCTACCGCATGGATAAACAACGCACCGTCAAAATCCTGGGCGACATCGTCCCCGGCGCCACCATGAGCCAAGTCGGCGAGTCCATCAACACCACCCTCGCCCAGCACAACGTCGTCCCCGTGGGCTATGAACTCCGCGATGCCGGCATGGTGGAAAACCTCAACGAAATTGTCGCCGACTTCGGTGAGGCCATGCTGCTCGCCGCCTTTCTGACCCTGCTCACCCTCGCCGCCATTCTCGAATCCTGGGCGCGCCCCGGCTTTGTGCTGCTCACCCTGCCCATGGGCCTCATCGGCGTGGTCGGCGCATTGGTGTTCGGCGGCTTTGCGCTCACCATCTTCGCCCTGCTCGGCATCCTCATGCTGATCGGAATTGTCGTCAACCCCGCCATTCTCATCGTGGATAAAATGGTGCAGCTCATCCAGCAAGGCGTCAGCCGCCGCAACGCCATGCTCAACGCCATGGCCGATCAATTCCGCCCCGTCCTCATGGTCATTCTCGCCTCCGGCCTCGGCATGTTGCCCATGGCCATCAGCCGCGGCATCGGCTCCGAAAGCCGGGCGGGCATTGGCACGGCCTCCGTGGCGGGCGTTCTCGTGGCGGGGCTGCTCACCCTCTTCATCCTGCCGCTCATCTACACCCTCTTCACGGGCAAGCCGAAGGCCACCGATTCGCCACGCCCCCCCACTCCCCCGGCATGATGGGCGGGCGTCTCGCGCTGATTCTGGCGTTGCTGCTGGGCGGCTGGTGGATCCCGGCCGCCCCCGCCGCCCACTCGTGGTTCACCAATGCCGAGCCCCTGCTCGTCGTCGGCAGTGGCGCCGCCGAGATTTTCGATGCCCACCGGGAAGTGTACTGGTCCGTCGAATACCGCCCCGCCTTCCGCTTTTATCACGTCGGACCCTGGTTCTCCATCGGCACCGGCAAGCACGATGAATTCTATGCCGCCCTCGGCATTCTGGTGGACATCGAACTCGGCCGCAACTGGGTGCTCACCCCCGGCTTTGGCGGCGGCTATTACAACGCGGCTCGCGGCCTCGACTTGGGCTTCGACGCCGAATTCCGCAGCGGCTTCGAGCTGACCAAACGGCTGCCCCACGGACAGCGCCTCGGCATCGCCTTCTCCCATCTGTCCAACGGTTCCCTCAGTCGGCGCAACCCCGGCACGGAAACCCTGGGCATCAACTACGCCCTCCCGCTCAACCGCCTGTTCCGCTGGCGCCGCGCCCCAGCCGCGCCCCCACCCGGCCCCCCGCCAGCCGAGTAATCCGGCCGCACAGTTCTTTGCCAAAGGCCCCCCCCCACGGTATAATACCCCCCCTGCA
>CAZNGD010000020.1:0-14159 GCA_964572295.1 uncultured Verrucomicrobiota bacterium | reverse complement strand
GCTGGGCGTACAATGCGGAACTCAGGCGAATGATTCGGGATCGGGTTTGTGGCGGAGGGCTTGGGCGATGATGCCGCCGAAGAAGAGGGTGAGCACGATGCCGGCGATGATGGCGCCGATCCAGCCGAGGAGGGCGAGGGCGGTCATAATGATGCCGGCGCCGAGGACCCCGAACAGGATGGAGAGCATGCTGCGCCAAAAGGAGATGCCCAGCAGCCAGCCGGCGGCGGCGCCGGTCCAGGCGCCGGTGGCGGGGAGCGGTATGGCGACGAAGATGGCGAGGCCCCAGAATTCATATTTTTCAATGTCGGCGGTTTTGCGGCGGGTGCGGGTGAAGAGCCAGGTGAAGAAGCGGTGGCCGAGGGGGATTTTCATGCAGAGCCGCGAGACGGGGCCGAGCAGGAGCAGGATGAAGGGGACGGGGAGCATGTTGCCGAGGACGGCCCAGCCCAAGATGCGGCTGGCGCGTTGCAGGTCGTCGCGGCCGAGGCGGGTGGTTTTGTCGGTGTCGGGGAGGAGGATGTGGCCGACGGGGATGGCGCCGCGTAGTTCGACGATGGGGAGGGTGGAAATGGCGACGATGACGGCGTCTTGGGAGAGGCCTTGGGCGCGCAGTTTTTCGGCGATTTTTTGGCCGGTGGAGCGGTGGGGTTCGGCGGCGGTGGCGGGAGCGGCGAGGAGGGGGAGGAGCAGGAGGGTGGCGAGGAGTTTGTTCATGGGGGGAGGGTCTTTTTCTTGATGGTTTTGAAGCGGTGGATCATCCGGTAGAAGCGGATGGTATCGAGGAGGGGGTTGATTTTGCTTTTTTCGGCGCCGTAGATGGTTTGGATGGTGACGGCGCCGATTTTGCGTCCTTGGAGGGCGATGCGCAGGAGGATTTCGGATTCGGCGGCGTAGCGTTGGGAGGCGGCGGCGTAGGGGGCGGGGGGGAAGACGGCGCGGTGATAGATGCGGAAGCCGCATTGGGTGTCGGGGACGTGCTGGCCCATGAGCCGGGAGAGGAGGGAGGACATGTAGCGGTTGACGAAGCGGCGCAGGCGGGGCATCCGGGCGATGTCGCCCATGCGGTTGCCGACGAGTACGGGGCTGTGGGTGCGCTCGTAGGCTTTGAGAAAGGCGGGGATGTCGGAGGGGGCGTGTTGGCCGTCGGCATCCATGGTGATGGCGAGGTCGTAGCCGTGTTCGCGGGCGTAATCAAAGCCGGTTTGCAGGGCCATGCCTTTGCCTTGGTTGCGCACGTGCGGGAGGACGGTGGCGCCGGCGGCGGCGGCGACGGGGCTGGTTTCATCGGCGGAGCCGTCATCAATGACGATGACATCGGGGCAGTAGTCGCGGATTTCGCGGACGAGGGGGCCGATGTTGCGCGCTTCGTTATAGGCGGGCACGAGCACGCATGCTTTGAGGGGGGGCTTGGTCATGCGCACAGGCTAGTAGGCATTCTGGCGATTGAAGAAGGTCTGGATGAGGATTTTGAGGTCGAAGGATAGCGACCAATTTTCGAGGTAGTAGAGATCATGTTGGACGCGGTCGGCGATGGAGGTATCGCCCCGGAGGCCGTTGACCTGGGCCCAGCCGGTCATGCCGGGGCGCGAGACGTGGCGGGTCATGTAGTGGCCGACATCGTTTTTGAATTGCTCGACGAAGTGGGGGCGTTCGGGGCGGGGGCCGACGAGGGACATATCGCCGACGAGGACGTTCCAGAACTGGGGCAGTTCGTCGAGGTTCCATTTGCGCAGGAAGGCGCCGACGCGGGTGCGGCGGGAGTCGGCGGGGGTGGCCCAGACGGGGCCGGTGGCGCTTTCGGCATCCACGCCCATGGTGCGCAGTTTGAAGATGGTGAAGGGTTTGCCGCCGATGCCGCAGCGGTCCTGGCGATAGAAGACGGGGCCGGGCGAGCTGCGTTTGATGAGCGGGGCGGCGACGAGGAGAATGGGGACGGAGAGCAGGAGCCCGACCAGGGCGCCGGCAATGTCTTCGAGCCGTTTCAGCGCGCGGTTCCAGAAGGCATCCAGCGGCCAGGCGGCCATGCCCAGCAGGGGGATGTCGCTGATGTGATTGACGCGCACGCGGGAGGTGAGCACGCGGTAGAGGTCGGGCACCATGCGGAAGGGGATGAGGTTGCGTTCGCAGTGGATGAGGACGGCGGTGAGGCGCTGGTGCGAGATGCTCATGTCGGCCAAAATGACTTCATCAATGTTTTCGGCTTCGATGATGGCTTCGAGTTCGCCGATGTGGCCCTTGATGAGTTTGGGGGTGATGGCGGTGGCCAGGGTGATGGGGTGGGAGCCGGGTTCGCGGGGCAGGACATAGCCGGCGAGGCGGGAGCGCAGGCGCGGCTCGCGTTCCAGGGCGCGGCGCAGGCGGGCGGCGAGATCGTCCACGCCGATGATCAAGATGCGGCGGATGGGCGCGGTGCGGCGGGCCCAGTGCAGCTCGCTACGGAAGAGCACAAAGCGTTCCAGCAGCACCAGCAGCAGGACGGAGAAAAAGGCCATGAGCGCGACGGTCCGCGAGTAGGGCGGCCAATCCGCCGGGCGCACGATGAAGGAGAGCATCAAGGCCGTGCCCAGCGTGAAGGAGACGCCGCGCACGATGCGCGGCAGTTTGTCGCCGAAGGGGCCGAGTTGGGGGCGGATGTAGAGCCCGACCTGCCGGAAGATAATCACCAGCAGCGGCGCGAGCACCGCCGCGGCGGCCAGATACATGATGCGCGGCGGCAGGATTTCCTGGTGATGGAGCGGAATCCAGCCGGAATCGAACCGGATCCACACGGCCAGCATCACGCCGAGAAACGCGGCGGCGGCATCGGCCAGGCCGGCCAGGATGCTGCAAAAGGCGTCAAAATTATCCCGCGGGGGTTGCATACGTTGTGGCGGAACCATACAAAATCGTCCGGGGCCCGACAAGCCGGAGAATTGCCACGGGGGCGGGCTTGTGTTCTACTGGGGAGTTGTGTGACGGGCCCGGCGCGTAGGCGCGTGGCGGGGGTCCGGCGGTTGTATTCAAAGGAATTCATGGCGGCATTGCTTTTATATCTGATTGGTGCCCGCGCGGCGGGCAAGACGGCGGTGTTTGATGCGCTGGTGCAGACCCCGGAGGGGCCGCACTTTGCCACCAAGAGCGGGCATCGGCTGGGCACGGTGAAGGTGCCGGATGCGCGGCTGGCCGCGTTGCGCGACATCTTCCAGCCGCAAAAATACGTGCCTGCGGAGGTGACGTTCGTGGATGTGGCGCTGCCGGCCAATGCGCCCGGCGGCGGCTTCGGGCCGCTGAACGCCTTCCTGGGCGAGGCGGATGCGTTTGCGCTGGTGGTGCAGGCTTTTGGCGAAATGGATGGCGCGGGCAAACCGCTGGATTCCGTGGCGCAGGTGGAGTCGGTGCTGCTGGATTTGGCCATGGCCGATTTGGAAAAGGTGGAGCGGCGTCTGGAAAAAATCGAGCAGGAGGTCCAGCGCGGATTAAAGCAGGGGTTGCCGGAGCGGGCGGCGCTGGAGAAGTGCCGGCAGGCGCTGGAGAGCGGGCGGGCGGTGCGCGAGGTGGAGTTGAGTGCCGCCGAGGAAAAACTGATCAGCAGCTTTTGTTTTTTGTCGCAGAAGCGGGTGCTGGTGGTGGCGAACACGGGGGAGGGGGATCCGCTGGGCGAAAGCTGCGGGCCGCTGCGCGCGGCGTGCGCGGCGCGGGGGCTGGACCTGCTGGCGTTTTGCGCGCCGCTGGAGGCCGAGATTGCCACGCTGCCGACGGGCGAACAGGACAGCTTTTTGCAGAATTACGGGTTGCGCGAACCGGCGCGGCAGCGGCTGATTCAAGCGGCCCATGCGACGCTGAATCTGATTTGCTTTTTCACGGTGGGGCCCGATGAAGTCCGGGCGTGGACCGTGCGGCGCGGCGATAATGCCGTGACGGCGGCGGGCAGGATTCACACGGATTTGGCGCGCGGGTTCATTCGGGCGGAGACGGTGGCGGCGGAGATTCTGCTGGCCAAGGGGTCGTTGGCCGCCTGCCGCGAGAGCGGACAGTTGCGCTTGGAGGGCAAGGGCTACGTGGTGCAGGATGGCGACGTGATTGAAATCCGCGCCAACGCCTGAGCGGGCCGGGGGGGGGGCTATTTGAAGCAGATGCGGGAGATCAGCGCGGCGAAGTCTTCGGCGCCGTTGAGCAGCTCAATCTGGACGCGCAGATAGAGGATGGGCAAATCGCGCCGGTCCACCAGCGGCAGGCGCACGGCATCCTTCTCGGTGGTGATGATGGCATCCGCGCCGCGGTCGCGCGCGGCGTTGAGGACATCGAGAATTTCCTGCGGGCGGTAGCGGTGGTGGTCGGCGAATCGTTTGCGATACATCAGTTCGCCGCCGAGGCGTTCGAGGGTTTCCTCGAAGCCGCGCGGGGCGGCAATGCCGGAGAGGGCGGCGATTTTCCGGCCTTGGAGGAACGCGAGCGGATGGCGCGCGCCGGTGAAGACATCCTGCAGGTGGCGCGGGGAGTGGCGGCACTCGGTGATTTCCGCGTGGGCGTTGAGTTCCCGGATGCGCGCGCGCAGTTCGGGGGAGCCGTCGCCGGTGGATTTGGTGATGAAGATGAAGGAGGCGCGTTGGAGGTGTTTGACGGATTCGCGGAGGAGGCCGCGGGGCAGCACGTAGCCGTTATCGAACGGGTTGGTGCGGTCCACCAGCACAATATCCATGCGATGCTTGAGGCGCAGATATTGGAAGCCATCGTCGAGGACGAGGGTATCGCAGCCGAGTTTTTGGATGGCGTAGCGGCCGGCCTTGACGCGGTCCTTATCCACCAGCACGCAGACTTCGGGCAGGTTGGTGGCGAGCATGTAGGGTTCGTCGCCGCCGAGATGGGAATCGAGCAGCAGGCGCTGGCCGTCGGACACCACGCGCGGCGGGGTCTGGGCGGGGGTCTTGAAGGTGACCCAGTTTTTGAAGCGTTCGCGGAAGGGGGCCTTCGCCTTTTTGTAGCCGCGGCTGAGGATGGCCACGCGGCGGCCGTTTTGTTGCAGGGCGCGGGCGAACACTTCCACCACCGGCGTTTTGCCGGTGCCGCCCACGGTCAGGTTGCCGATGCTGATGATCTGGCAGCCGAGGGTGTGCGAGCGGATGATGCGGTGTTCGTAGAGCGCGAGGCGCACGTTCATCAGCAGGCTATAGACCCGCGAGAGCAGCTTGAGCAGCACGCGCAGGACGCGCGGCCAGGCGCCATGAAGGCGGTCACTGATGACCGCCAAAAAAAGGATTTCAAATCGTTCGCGGGAGGATCGAGCCATGCGGGCACTATGGCGATGGGGCAGGGGGCGGGTCAAGCACCGCCGCCGAAAAAGTGGCGCGCGGTTTGACGGGGGCGTGGTCTTGGCGTACCTTGGGCGTTTCCCGAAAGGAGTTCCGTATGAAAAAACCGATTCTTTCCATCCTGCTGGCCGGCGCGCTGCTGGCACCGGACTTTGTGCTGGCCTGGGGCCCCGATGGGCATACGGTTGTGGGCGACATTGCCGAGCACCATTTGACGCCGCGCGCCAGGCGGCAGGTCCAGAAAATCCTCAAGACCAACCGGCTGGGCGATTTTGAGATTTCGAGTTGGCCGGACAACATCCGCCGGATGCCGGAATATCAGGAGCGCTATCCGGGCAACGGTTCGTGGCACTACATTGATTTTGACACGTGGCTGCGCTACGACGAAAACTTTGAGCTGAAGCCGCCGCCGGATGGCCAGAATGTGGTGGACCAAATCACGCGCTGGCAAAAGGAGCTGATGGGCAAGAACCTGACCGCCGAGCAGCGGCTGGATGCCCTGCGCTTTCTGGTGCACTTTGTGGGCGACCTGCACCAACCGCTGCATTGCGCCTTCCGGTTGGGCGATATGGGCGGCAACATGATTCCGGTCAATTCCTTCACCGGGCGGAATTATTCGTTCGGCCCGGAAACCCCGATGGACTATCCGCCCAGCATCCACAGCACGTGGGATGAATATCTGGTGCTGGAAATGAAGGGCCGCCAACGCCGCCCCGGATTTGCCAAGTCGCTGCTGAACGATATTTCGCCGGAGCAGATGCATTGGTGGAGCCAGGGTCAGCCGCTGGATTGGGCCACCGACAGCTACTGGCGCGCGCGCAAGCAGGCCTATCGCTGGGCCAACGGCGAAAACCTGCCCTATACGTGGTCGCGCCCCGGCATGGATTTGACGAGCGAGAACTACATTGATGCCCGCCTGCCGATTGCCCGCGAGCAACTGCAGAAGGCTGGCGTGCGCCTTGCCCACCTGCTGAATGAGGCGTTTGACCCGAACTACACGCCGCCGGCCAAGCCGGCGCCCAAGGCCGTTAAGGAAGCCGCCGCGCCCTGAGGCCGGCGGCACCCCGCCCGCCTGGCATCCGGGGCCGACGTGTCGCGTGAATGATTCCGACCAACGCGCGCGGCGGGCCAGCCGCGCATAAAAATCTGAAAAAAGGGCTTGTGTTGCGGGGGCGCGGTGTGTTCAGATGCGCCGTTTTCAAGGCCCCGGAGCAATTCCGGGCCGACCTGTTCGCTGGCGCTTCGGTGGGCTTTCGACCGCGAACCTGGAAAAAAGAAAGCCCGGAGCCCATTACCCACCCAATGAGTCATGGCTAAGAAATCAAAGACCCCTGCTGTCGAAATGGACGCCGAGCGCGCCAAGATGATGGCAATGTATGCAGAAACCCTCAAGACCTTCACGGAAGGCGCGATCGTCAAGGGCCAAGTGGTCGAAGTTCGCCCGCAAGAAGTGCTGGTGAACATCGGCTATAAATCAGAAGGCCTGCTGGCCGCCACCGAATTCAAAGACCTGAGCGCAGTCCACGTCGGCGATGAAGTCGAAGTATTTTTGGAGCGCCTGGAAAACGAGCACGGCATGGTCGTGCTGAGCAAGACGCGCGCGGAACAGCAGCGCAACTGGGACAACGTCACCGCCTCGTGCGAAGAAGGCAAGGTGGTCACGGGCCTGGTCAAGGGCAAGGTCAAGGGCGGCCTGCTGGTGGATGTGGGCGGCGTGGATGCGTTCCTGCCGGGCTCGCAGATTGATGTGATCCCGGTGCGCAACCTGGATGATTATCTGGGCCAGTCGCTGGAGTGCAAGGTCATCAAGATCAACAAGGAACGGCGCAACATCGTGTTGTCGCGCCGCGACCTGATTGAAGAAACCCGCCGGGAGCAGAAGAAGAAACTGCTGCAGGAAATCCAGCCGGGGCAGACCCGCCGGGGCATGGTCAAGAACATCACCGAGTTCGGCGCGTTCGTGGACCTCAACGGCATGGACGGCCTGTTGCACATTACCGACATGAGTTGGGGCCGCATCAACCACCCGAGCGAAGTGGTGCAGGTGGGCGACGAACTGGAAGTCGTGGTGCTGGATGTCAATCTCGACAAGGAACGGATTTCGCTGGGCTTGAAGCAAAAGCAGCAGAACCCGTGGGAAGAGATCGAGCTGAAGTACCCGAAGGGCACGCGCATTCGCGGCAAGGTGGTCAACCTGGTGCCGTACGGCGCATTTGTGCAGTTGGAAGACGGCGTGGAAGGCCTGGTGCACGTCAGCGAAATTTCGTGGACGAAGCGGGTGGCGCGCGCGGCGGATGCGTTGAGCGTGGGGCAGGAAGTGGAAGCCGTGGTGCTCAACGTGAACAAGGAAGAGCAGAAGATTTCGCTGGGCATCCGGCAGACGGAAATCAATCCGTGGGACGATGCGGCGGCGAAGTATCCGATTGGCAGCCGGGTGAAGGGCAAAGTGCGCAACTTCACCAACTATGGCGCGTTCGTCGAGCTGGAAGAAGGCGTGGACGGCATGATTCACGTGTCGGACATGAGCTGGGCCCGCAAGGTCAGCCACCCGAACGAGGTGTTGAAGAAGGGCGACGAAGTCGAGGCGATCGTCCTCGAAGTATCGCCGGAAAACCAGCGCATCAGCCTGGGGCTGAAGCAGGCGCAGGAAGACCCGTGGGCGGGCATTTCCGGGCGCTACCGCATTGGCCAGCTCATCAAGGGCAAGGTCAGCAAGCTGGCCAGCTTCGGCGCGTTCGTCGAGCTGGAAGAGGGCGTGGATGGCCTGGTGCACATCAGCCAGATCAGCGATGACCACGTCACGAAGATCCGCGATGTGTTGCAACCGGGCAAGGAAGTCGAAGCGCGCGTCATCAAGATTGATCCCATTGACCGGCGCATCGGGCTGAGCATCAAGGCCGCCCAGATGCCGGAAGAGGACTTCAAGGTGGATGACAGCATGCTCGAAGGCCTGCGCGCGGGTGAAGACCTCGTGGACTTGGCCGGGGCGTTCGATGCCGCCTTGAGCAGCAGCGACAAGAATCCGGAGGAATGGTCCCCCGGCGGCAGCCAGAAGGAATAACGCAAGGTGGCGCGCCCGCGCCATCATGCCGGGGCAGGGTTCAGGATTCAGGCCAACGCCGGGTCCCTGAACCCTGCTTCATTTTGTGCGCCGGCCATGGTGGCCGGCCGGAAGGAAAAACAATGAAGACCCAACTGTGGCGTTGTGGCTTGGCGTTGGCGCTGGCGTTGATTGCGGTTGCCGCGTGGGCCGAGCCTTATCACCACGCGGCGACCGGGATCGTGTTCCCGGACACTCTCGCCGCGCTGGTCAAGAACGAGGCGTTGATGGATTACGAAGCCCAAACGCCGGGCCTCGGCATTGCCGTGCGCTATGGCCATCCGGCCTGCAAGGTGGACGTGTATCTGTACACGATGGGCTTGGACTCCATTCCCGGCGACCTGCACGCGCGACTGGTGAAGGAGCACTTCCTGCAGATGTCGGAGGAAGTTATCGGGGTGGCGGAGCGGGGACTCTACGAAAACTTCCAAGTGCTGACGGAGGGCGAACTCGCCAGCCAAGATGCCGGCGTGCGGCCCGTGTGGCGCGCCGCCTACCGGTTCACGCGCGATGGGCAGGAATACCGCTCCTACCTGCATGTGGCGACTTTTCGCGACCACTTCCTGAAAGTGCGCTACACGCTCTCCGCAGAAATGGCCGCCGCCGACCACCGCGAAGCCGACGACTTCTGGGCCGCGCTGTGCCACCGGCTCCCGACCGACCAATAATTGCGGCGGCGGACTGGCGGGGCGCGCCTGCCGGGTGTACCTTTCCCCTTCAACATAAACCCAACCCCCTCCGAGACACATGATTGACCTGCATTGCCACTCCACGTTTTCCGATGGTTCCCTCACCCCCGAACAACTGGCGGCGGAAGCCATCAGGATCGGGCTGAAGGCCCTGGCCCTGACCGACCACGACACCGTGGCCGGCCTGCCGCGTTTTTTGGCGGCGGCCGCCGGCCAGCCGCTGCGCGCGGTGCCGGGCGTGGAGTTGAGCGTGGATTGCGCGTTCGGCGTCATGCACATGCTCGGCTATTGGATGGATACCGCGCACCCGGAATTGGTGCGGCAGATGGATTGGATTCGCAACGGCCGCCACCTGCGCAACACCGCCATTCTGGAAAAACTCAACGCCCTGGGCCTGACCATGACATGGGAAGAAGTGCAGGCGGTTGCCGGCGAGGATGTGGTGGGGCGACCGCACTTCGGCCAGGTGATGCTGGCCAAGGGCTACGCCAAGGATAAAAACGAGGTGTTCGACAAGTGGCTGGGCGATGGCAAACCCGCGTATGCCGACCGGCCGCGGTTGACGGCGGAATCGGCGGTGGCGCTGATACGCCAGGCGGGCGGGGTGGCGGTGCTGGCGCATCCGTTCACGCTGCGCATCGGGCGCGACGACATGCTGGCCCTGTGGCGGCAGCTCGCGGCGGCGGGGCTGGCCGGAGTGGAGTGCTATTATTCCGAACATTCCGCCGACTTGACCAAGGACTATCTCGCCATGGCGCGCGAGGTGGATTTGGTGCCGACCGGCGGCTCCGATTTCCATGGCGAAGTGTCGCCGGACATCCGGCTGGGCGTGGGCTTTGGCGGCTTGAATGTGCCGGATGAATGCCTGACGCAGCTCGAAGCGCGGCGCGGCTAGAGCATTTTCCGGTTTTCTGTAGCCGGCCTCGGTGAGGCCGGACCCTAAACAATCATCTCCGCACTCTCCGGGGGCGGCGACATGATTTCTTCAAATGCTCTACCCGGAATCATTCATCTTCCGGTTGGATTGTGGGGCTGGAATGGTCGCCGACCTTCCAGCCGTTCCCGGCGGGAAGGTTTCGTTCCTCATTCCTTCAAATGCTCTATTCAGGCCAAACGGGCGGTTTTTGGCAGGGTTTGGCGGGGGCGGCGGCGGAAACCCAGACAGGGCGGCCTGTTGAGCCGTAACCGCATGTTGGGCAACGGAATAAAAAATAGTCCGCCCGCCTGAAAAAGGCTTGGATTGACCGGGTGTTTGGGGTAGAAGGATGGGATACACTTTTAGCCACGAGAGACCGCTTTGGAACCGACCTTTACCCATTTGCATTTGCATACCGAACAAAAACAGGTGGCCCTGGCCATTACCGATCACGGCAACCTCTATGGCGCGATCCATTTCTACAAGGCTGCGCGCAGGCATGGCATCAAGCCCATCATGGGCTGCGAGGCCTACGTCACCCCCGGCAACCACCGGGAAAAAGTGCTGGTGAACGGGCGGCAGGCGAATCATCTGGTGCTGCTGGCGGAGACCAATCGCGGGTTTGAAAACCTGATGAAGCTGATCAGCCGCGCGCACTTGGACGGCTACTATTACAAGCCGCGCATTGACCGCGCGCTGCTGGCGGAACATAGCGAAGGCCTCATTGCGCTGTCCGCCTGCCTGAAAGGCGAAGTCGCCGAGGCGCTGATGGATGGCCTCGACGACAAGGCGGCGCAACTGGCCGGCGAGTATGCCGAGATCATGGGGCCGGGCCGCTTTTATCTGGAAGTGCAGGAGCATGGTTTGCCGGAACAGGCACCCGTGAACGCCAAAATGGTCGAGCTGAGCCGGAAGTTGGGGCTGCCGCTGGTGGCCACCAACGATGTGCACTACCTGACCCCCCAGCATGTGCTCTCGCACGAAATGCTCCTGTGCCTCCAAACGCAGGCCAAGTGGAGCGAAACCGACCGCATGAAGTACGGCTCCGACCAGTTCTATCTGAAGAGCGAAAGCGAAATGCGCGCGATGTTCCCCGAGCTGCCGGAGGCCATCGCGAACACCTGGAAAATTGCCGAGCGCTGCAACGTCACGCTGGAGCTTGCGGGCCAGAAGAACCCGCATTTCCCGAACTACCAATGCCCCGGCGGCCTCAGCCACAAGGACTACCTGACGCAAATCGCCGTGGCGGGCGTGCGCCAGCTCTACGGCGTGGCGGACCCCGCCCAGCCGCGCGACGACCGCGAGCGCGTCATCGTCGAGCGCATGAATTACGAGATCTCCGTGATCGAAAAAATGGGCTTTTTGAATTACTACCTTGTGGTGTGGGACTTCATCCATGCCGCCAAGCAGATGGGCGTGCCGGTGGGGCCGGGCCGCGGTTCGGGCGCGGGCAGCCTCGTGGCCTACGCCATGGGCATCACCGGGATTGACCCGCTGCGCTACGGCCTGATCTTCGAGCGCTTTCTCAATCCCGAACGCGTCTCGCCGCCGGATTTCGATATTGATTTTTGCCAGGCGCGGCGCGGCGAAGTCCTGGACTATGTGCGCCGCAAATACGGGGCCGACAGCGTCGTGCAGATCATCACCTACGGCACGCTCGGCGCCAAAACCCTGATCCGCGATTTGGGCCGCGCGCTGGAGTTCCCGCTGCCGGACTGCGACCGCCTCGCCAAAATGGTGCCGGAAGTGGCCGGCACCACGCTCGAAAAGGCGCTCAACACCAGCGTGGATTTCAAGACGGCGTGCAAGACCGAGCCTTACGCCATCGAGATCATGAAATACGCGCCGCAGCTCGAAGACATGCCCCGGCAACCCGGCACCCATGCCGCCGGCGTGGTCATTGGCGATAAGCCGCTCCTTGAGCTGGTGCCGCTGACGCGGGATAAGGACGGCAACATCATCTCGCAATGGGAGGCCGGCCCGTTGGAGGACTTGGGCCTCCTGAAGATGGACTTCCTCGGACTGAAGACCCTCACCGTGGTGCGCGAAGCCTGCGACAACGTCCGCCAGACGTGCGGCATCGAGATCAACCCCGACAACCTGCCGCTGGATGACGCCGAAACCTACAAGCTCCTGGCGCGCGGCGATACGGTGGGCGTGTTCCAGGTGGAATCGGAAGGAATGCGCGACCTGCTGCGGCAATTGCAGGTCAACAAAATCGAGGAATTGATCGCCATGATCGCGCTTTATCGGCCGGGGCCGATGGGCACCATCCCGGCCTACATCGCGCGCAAGCACGGACGCGAAGCCATCACCTACGCCCACCCGCTGCTGGAGGATGTCCTGAAGGAAACCTACGGCTTCATGGTCTATCAGGAGCAGGTGCAGCAGGCGGCCTTTTTGCTGGCCGGCTTCAACCTGGGACAGGGCGATATCCTGCGCCGCGCCATGGGCAAAAAGCAGGCCGAGCAGATGCGGCAACAACGGCAGGCCTTCGTGGATGGCTGTCTCAAGCAAAAGACCTGTAACGCGGCCAAGGCCGGCGAAATCTTCGACCAGATGGCCGCCTTCGCCGAATATGGCTTCAACAAATCGCACTCCGCCGCCTACAGCATGGTCACCTTCCAGACCGCCTATCTGAAAACCCACTACCCCGTGGAATTCATGGCCGCGCTGCTGTCGTCCGAAATCGGCAACACGGACAAGCTGCCGGTGCTGGTGGCGGAAGCGCAGAAGATGGGCATCCCCGTGCTGCCGCCCGACATCAACGAAAGCGGCGCGCGCTTCACCCCGCGGCAAGGCAAAATCCGCTACGGGCTGGCTGGCGTGAAAGGGGTGGGGCAGGGGGCCGTCGCCGCGCTGGTGAAAGAGCGCGAGACCAACGGCCCCTTCCTCGGCTTCGTGGATTTTTGCGAGCGCATGGACAGCGGCGAAACCAACAAAAAGACGTTGGAAGCCCTGGTCAAATGCGGCGCGTTCGACTTCACCAAGCTGATGCGCGGCCGCCTGCACGAAGGCATCGAAAGCGCCATGAGCTATGCCGCCACGCGCCGCAAAGACCGCGCCGCCGGGCAGGCCTCGCTCTTCGAGATGCTCGGCGCGGATAGCGCCGGCGCCCACATGCGCGATGAGGATTTGCCCGTCATGGCCCCCTGGCCGCAAAACCTGATGCTCAGCTACGAAAAGGAATTGATCGGGTTTTACATCTCCGGCCACCCGCTGCTGGCATACAACTGGACGCTCGAAAAGTTCAACCGGTGCGACGCCACGCAATTTGCCAAACTGCCGGAAAACTCGCCGACCCGCATCGGCGGCCTGGTCATTAATGCCCAGCGGCGCTTCACCAAGCGGGCCACGCCACAGGCCATGATGTCGTTCCAATTGGAAACGCTGGCCGGCACGATTGCCGCCGTGGCCTTCCCCAAGGCCTTTGAAAAATACGGCGGGTTGCTGACCCCCGATGCCGCAGTCATGCTCTGCGGCACCGTGCGCAAGGATAACGGCAGCAGCGTGAATATGCTGGCCGTGGACGAAATCCATCCGCTCGACATGGTCCCCGAAAAGTTTGCCCTGTCCGCCACGGTGCACATTCCCGTGGGCATTTGGGATGAGGCCAGGATGCAGGCGTTGCAGGAATTACTCCGCCGGTATCCAGGAACCACCCCCGTCAATTTGAGCCTGATCTTTCCGGATAACCTGAAGGTGTATATCGCCACCGGCAAAGCCTACGCCGTGCGCGTGGCCGAAGCCTTCGCCAAGGAATGCGTGAAGCTGGGCCTCAACCTCTACGTCGAGCCGCGCCGCGATGTCTGCCTGGAGCCGCCGCCCGCCAAACGCGCCTGGTCCCGCAACCGCACCGACTAGCCTGAATAATTCATCAACAGGGAAGAAAAAGTCATCATTGATTGCAGAGATCAATGATGCGGATAATTCAAAAATCCGGTCATTTTTCCTGTTTCGGATTGGATTGTGGGGCTGGAATGGTCGCAGACCTTCCAGCCTTTCCCGGCGGGAAGGTTTCGTTCCTCAACCATTCCCGCCCTGCAAAAGCCCGAATCAGCAAAATTGCCGGGCGTACAATGCGGAACTCAGGTGAATGATTCAGGCCAGCCTGGATAATTCACGCGACAAGTCCGGCCCGGATGCAAGGCAGGCGGGGCGAA
>CAZNGD010000019.1:7557-14374 GCA_964572295.1 uncultured Verrucomicrobiota bacterium | reverse complement strand
TACACCAGGACGTACACTCTTTCCCTACACGACGCTCTTCCGATCTCATCGCGCACCTCCAGCACATCCATGCCATCCACCAGCTCGCCGCGCATTCCATACGCCGTTGCCATCGTCGAAAAGTCATCCACCGACGACACGCGCTTCCAACTGGTGCCCATGCCCCACTGATTGTTTTCGCACACCGACACCAGCGGCAGATTCCAGATTTTGGCCAGGTTCATGGCCTCGTGGAAGGCGCCCTGGTGAATGGCCCCATCGCCAAAAAAAACGACGGTTGCCCCGCCGGTTTTCAGATGCTTTTGGGCAAACGCCACGCCCGCGGCCACGGGAATCTGCGCGCCCACAATGCCGTTGCCGCCCAGAAAATGGCGCCGCGCATCGAAGAGGTGCATCGAGCCGCCTTTGCCGCGCGAGCAGCCGGTCACCCTGCCGAACAGCTCGGCCATGATGGCGCGCGGCTCCATGCCTGCCGCCAGCGCGTGGCCGTGGTCGCGGTAGCCGGTCAGCACGTAATCGCGGTCATAGTCCAGCACGCTGCCGAAACCGGCCGCGATGGCTTCCTGCCCGTTGTACAAATGACAAAAGCCGCCGATTTTGCGCAGGCCGTACATCTGCCCGGCTTTTTCTTCGAAGACCCGCATCAACACCATGTCGTTGCGGAGCTGCCAAAGCAGTTCGACGTTCAGCTCCTTCATGTGCCCGCCTCCTTCTCCACATAGAGGCATTCCATGGGGCGGAAGAGCTTGGCGTTGTCCACGACGGTTTCAATGACCACCAGCTTGGCGGGGTCGGGATTCACGCGCCAGAAGATCGTCAGGTTGGGGCCGAGCGCTTCCAGCACCTCCGCTTTGAGGCCGGGATTTTGCAGCACTTCCGCCTGCCCGCACACCGAGATGATTTCATCCAGCGCCGGCGTTTGGAAGGTCCACTGCACGCGCGAATTGGCTTCGATTTCCTTCACCTTGGCCGAGCCTTTGCTCGTCACGCAGTAGAAGCAACCTTGCACGCGGGGCAGGGCGGCCACCGTCATCCAGCGGCAGCGCGGCTGGGCCTCCTTGCTCACGGTGCACAACACGCCCACCCGAATCGTATCCAACAAGGCCCGAAGGGCGCGCAGGGGGTCTTTTTCTTTCATGGGACTCCTCTCGTCTGCCGAGCCGGCGGCGTACGGTTCAAGATCCAGGACTCCCGGCCGTAGTCCGTGGCCAAAAAGCGAATGTTGCTCAAATCCAAAAAAGTTTCCGGCGGTTGCGGGTCGCCCGCGCGCGCCAGCCCGGCGAACAGCGCGGCGGCCACGGTGGCCACATCCAAACCGGGGCGCAGGTGGGCGAGAGTCGTCACGGGGGAGGGCACCGAGGCCACGCCCGCGCGCGCGGTCGAACTCGCGCCGCTGCCATACGCCGGCGAATGCGCCGCCAATGCGGCCGTCAGCGCGGTCAAATCGGTGGTGACGAGCAGCGTGCCGTGAAACAGCAAACCCCCCTTGCCGGCCGCCGCCGCCGTGCCGCCGATTTTGCGTCCGGCCACATACACGCCGCCGCGCGGACCTTCTTCCGCCGCAATACCCAGCCCGCGCAGCACCGCCAGCACCGCCGCCAGCCACCGCCTGCGGTCGGGCAGTTCGCCCGGCACCACGAGGCTCCAATTCAGGTTGCCGTCATCGTGATAAACCGCCCCGCCACCGCTGGTGCGCCGATACACCGGCAACCCCGCCGCGCGCGCCTGCGGACTCAGCTCCGCCAGCGCATCCTGATTCCGCCCCACAATCACTGCGGGCGCGTTATGGCCGCACACAAAAAAACCGTGACCGCCCTGCTTCAACAGCAAATCCCGCAAGCCTTCTTCCAAGGCAATGTTGAATGGCGGCTCGTGCCACGGGGAATATACGCCCCAGGGCGATTCGATTTTTTTGCAGCACCCAACCATCTCCGAACCTGTTCTGCCGCCCGTGTTGCCTCCTGAAAGCGGGCGAGCGTAGCCAAAACTATCCCGCATAATACCGATTGTCAACCGCTCCACTGGATTTTACGTTTTTTTATGCGTAATTTCCCCTGTTTGCGGTCGTTCAGCGGCAGGGGGGGCTAGGGCGCGGGCGGGGGGAGGGCGCAATAAATCTCGGCCCGGCGGGCATGGGCAAGCAGCCGGGCCTCGCGGGTGCCGGCGGCATCGTCCGCGCCCGTGGTCTGGAATTGGCGGGCGGCCGCCAGCACTGCGGCATTTTTGGCGGCCTGTTCGGCCGGGGTCAGCACGAGCATCACCAGGTCGTTGGTGGCGGCATCCGGGGGCACGTACGGCCATTGGTCGGGATGAAAGCCGGTGGGCTGCTCCGGCCACGGGGCGGCGCGGTAGAGACGGGTGGGCGCAAAGTCGGCCAGCGACTCGTGCGGCATCACCACCCGCACGACGGCGTCAGCCGCGCGCGCCCGCTGCGTCAGCGCGAGCAGTTCCGGCGGCAGCGTTGGGTCTTCCGCCAGCAGCGCCACCCGTTCGCCCGCCGTAAAGGCCGCCATTGCCGGCAGCGCCGGGCGCGGGTTGGGCCGCGGCCACGGCACCATGAGCCCCGCCACCACCAGCAGGCTCAGGCCGGCCACCCCGCTCCACATTGCGCGCGTGTTCATGGGCGGCAGGATGCCATGCGCCACGCAAAAGGAAACGACTTTTCTCGCGTCAGGCCTTGTCCCGGTTGGCGGAAAGCGGCATACTGCGCACGATAAAAAATAACCACCCCAGGAGAACACCCCATGAGCAACGGAACACAGGAATCGGTCATTGGCGCTGATGTTGAAATCATCGGCACCATCAAGAGCAGCGGCAACATTCGTCTGGACGGCAAGCTGGAAGGCGAGCTGCAATGCGGCGGCAACGCCGTCTTGGGCAAGAATGCGCAGGTCAAAGGCAACGTCACGGCCACTTCGGTGTCCATCGAAGGCAAGATCAGCGGCAACATTCTGGCCAAGGATAAGATTGAAATGAAGGCCACCGCCACGGTCAACGGCGACATCAAGGCGCGGCGGCTGTCGGTCGAAGATGGCGTCACGTTCGTGGGCCGCTCGGAAGTCAATCCGAACGCGCAGCCGATGCCCGCGCCCGGCGCGCCGCCGGCTGGCGGCCCGCAGCGCTAGTTCTCCTTGGCCTGGTTTGACCGACCCGCAGGCGCATCATGCGCCGACCGGGCCGGGCGGGCTGGCGGAGTGCCATCGTGGCGGGTAAAAAAACAAAAGTGGTGGACGGATTTTCCGTCGTCCGCGGTCTGGCGCGAGCGCAGCAGCAAGGGCTGGTGCCGCCGCCGGGCGCGCGCCGACCGGCGGCCGACCCGTCGGCATCCCCGCCGCCCCCGCTCCAGCCCAAGGACAGCCCGCACATCTTCAAGACGGTCGAACCCACCAAGCGCACGATTCGCTGCTTCCAATGCAACTACGAATTCAAGCTGGCCGGCACCGCCCCCGCCATCTATTGCGCCAAATGCCGCGAGAAGATTGACCTGGGCGACTACGTCATCGAAGGACCCTGGCACGAGGAAATCAATACCGGAGGCAGCGTCATTGTCCGGCCGACTGGGCGGCTGGAAAATGTGCGCATCCGCGCCGGGAACGTGATCCTCGAAGGCGCCTTGGATGATCGCTCCTCCATTGAATGCAATCAGTGGCTGGAGCTGGCGGGCACGACGCCGCCCGATCCCCGCCAACTGACCATGCGCAACCTGCGCATCGCCGCGGGCTGCGTCATGAAGTTCAAATACAAGCTGCCGGTGCACCACGTGGAATTGCTCGGCACGCTGGAGGCCGATGTGGAAGCCACCGGCCTGGTCTCCATTCGCGCGGGCGGGCATTTGCTGGGCACGGTGCGCGGCGCGCACTTGCAGGTGGAGGAAGGCGGCGGCCTGTCCGCGCGGGTCTTCATCTGGCCGCAGGAAAACCCGCGGGAGGCTGGCACTTGAGCCATGCGCCACGGGCACATCCATGTGGCGGGCGTGGCGGGGGTGGGCATGAGCGCATTGGCCCAGGCCCTCACCTGGACCCACGCGCGGGTCACCGGCTCCGACCGGTTTTTTGACGCGGCGGCGGACCTGCCCATTTTTGCCGCGCTGCGCGCCGGCGGCGTCGAGATCGTCCCGCAGGATGGCGCGGCCATTGACGCGCAAACCACGGCGGTCGCCTACAGCACGGCCATCGAAGACGACAATCCCGATCTCGTGGCCGCGCGCCGCCACGGCGTGCCGTTGCGGCACCGCGCGGCGCTACTGGCGCAGTTGGCGCAGGGCCACCCCGTGCTGGCCGTGGCGGGCACCGCCGGCAAAACCACCACCACCGGAATGCTGGGCTGGCTGTTGACGGAACTCGGCGCGGCCCCCACCGTCATCAACGGCGGCGCGCTGGCGGCCTGGGCGCAGGCGGGCGGTGTCGGCAGCGTGCGACGCGGCGCGCCCGCCGCGCCGTGGATCATCGAGGTGGACGAAAGCGACCGCTCGCTCCTGAACTTTCATCCGCAGTGGAGCATCCTCACCAACATCTCGCAGGATCATTTTACGCTGGCGGAAGTGCAGGAACTGTTCCGCGCCTATGCCGCGCAGGTGCAAACCGGCATCGTCTGCGGCGCGGGGGTGGCCGCGACGCTCGGCACGCCGTCCGCGCGCCTCGTGGAAGTCGCCACGCCGCCGGCGCGCGACGCCGCCGGCTGGTACGTGCCGTGGCGCGGCCAGCGGTTGCGCGTGCCGCAGCCGGGCGCGCACAACGCGCTCAATGCGCTGCTCGCCGCGGAACAGGCCGCGCAACTGAACTACGCGCCGGAACCCATCGCCGCCGCCCTCGCGCGGTTCGCCGGCGTGCAACGACGCCTCGCGCGCGCCGACGACAATGGCCTCGTGCGCGTGGTGGATGACTACGCCCACAATCCCGCCAAGATTACCGCCGCCTGGCAGGCGGTCGCCGATCCCGACTCGCGCGTGCTGGGCGTGTGGCGCCCGCACGGCTACAGCCCCCTGCGTTCCATGCTCACCGGGTTGACGGATGCCTTCGCCGCCGTCTGCCGCCCGCAGGATCAACTCTGGCTCCTGCCGGTGTTCGATGCCGGCGGCACCGCCAACCGCGCCATCCAATCCGGCGACCTCGCCACCGCGCTGCGCGCCCGCGGCGTCAACGTCGCGCTGGCCGACACCTATGCCGCGCTCGATACCGCCTTGCTGGCCGCCGCGCGGCCCGGCGACACCATTCTGCTCATGGGCGCGCGTGATCCGCACCTGCCGGTTTTTGCCGCCGAAATCGCCGCGCGCTGCGCCGCCCGCCAGGAGATGCCATGATCGAATCCCCGCCGCTCCCGCCGCCGAATCAGGAACATGTGATTTTTGAAATCCGCCCATCGTGGCTGGCGCACTTCGGCCTGTTGTTCTGGGGAATCGCCCTGCTGCCGGTGGTCGGGCTGGGCCTGCTGCTGCTCGCCCGCGCGGGATATCTCGTCCATTCCCGCCGCTACCGCCTCACCTCGCAACGGCTCTTCATGCGCACGGGCCTCATCGCCAACCGGCTGGAAGAAATCGAGCTGTTCCGCGTCAAGGATGTCATTCTGGAACAGGGCGTGCTGGACCGGCTGTTCGGCATTGGCCAAGTGCAGGTGCTCTCCACGGATGATTCCATGCCCCGGCTGGTCGTGCGCGGCATTCACCAGCCCGAACGGGTGAAGGAGCAAATTCGCAGCGCCTACCGCGCCGCGCGCCGCCACGCCGGAATGGGCACCACCGAATTTGTGATGTCGTAGGCCGCGCCGCGCGCGGCGCTCAACGCACCAGCAGCACCGGCATTTGGCTGTTCGACACCACGTGCGCCGCCACGCTGCCGATCAGGTGTTCATAAATCCAACTGTGCCCATGCGCGCCCAGCAAAATCAGGTTGCATCCCGTTTCGCGCGCTTGCGCGGGGATGGTCGTGGCCGGCGGCCCAACCGCCGTCAACGATGCCGCCGCGCAATGATGCGCGCGCGCCATGCTATGCGCGTCCAGACTGGCCTGCTCGGCGCGGTAGCGGTCGTGGACGGTGTCCGCCACACTCAAAATCACCAGCGGAATCTGCAACGCATTGGCCAGGCCGATCGCCTCGCGCAGCGCGCGCCCGCCGGTGGGCGAGCCATCCACCCCCACCAGGATTTTGCTGATGGGCTCAAAACAGGCCATCGGCGTGACGAGACACGGGCGGTCGGCGCGGCGCACAAAACGCTCCATGGTCGAGCCGGTGATGGTCGGCGCGGTTTTGGAATGTTCGCCCTGCCGTCCCAGCACCACCAACTCCGTCCGCGCTTGGATATCGGCCAGCACCTGCGCCGGGTGGCCGAACTCCAGCGTGGTAATCAGCGGCAACCCCGCCGTGGCCGCCGCCGTCGCCGTCGCCTGCAAGAGCGCCTCGCCGCGCGCCCGCAACGCCTCCTGCACGCTGTTCAACGCGCTGGGATTCAGCCCAATCACGCCCGCTTGCGGCGCAATCAAGGGGAACTCCATCATCCGCGAATCCACCACATGCACCGCCTCCAGCCGCGCATCGAGCCGGGCCGCCAAATCGAACGAGTAATCGCGGGCGATTTCCCCCGCGCGCGACCCATCCACCCCGAACATTATGTTTTTGATCATGACAGCCCTCGCTCTTCCATCCGCGACATGATGACCCCGCGCGCCGCCGTTGGCAAGACCCCGCCACGCCAAAAGTTTGCCCCGCCGTCGGCATCCGGGCTGTTTCTGCTTTCTGGAGGGACGGCTTCCCCGCCGTCCGCGCGGTAGCGCGGCAAGCCGGGCTGTTGGCTCAATGGTTTTCCACACTGTGGAAAAATGGGG
>CAZNGD010000019.1:0-7457 GCA_964572295.1 uncultured Verrucomicrobiota bacterium | reverse complement strand
ACTGTGGAAAAATGGGGCCCAATCGTTCCACACCGTGGAAAAGTATTTTCCACACCGTGGAAAAGTCAGGCGGGTGGCAGTGCGCGGGCGAGTGCGGCGCACGCCTCCCGCACGGTGTCGGCGGTCCATGCGCGATACAGGAAGTCGGCGCGCGGTATCACGGGCAGGCCGGGGGGCACGGGAACCTGTTGTGGCTGGTCGTGCAGCGTATAGAATCGGCAATGGCGGTTGACGATGCGCACCGTTTCGCCGGCGGGCGAACGGTAGGCCTGTTCGGTGAAGGTACAGGTTTTGGGGCCGGGGCAATGGCCGAGTTGCGCGGCGTGCGGACACGATTCCGAAATGAAAAGCGGCGGGTCGCGGTGTATCGGCCAGACCAGTTGCCCCGGATGTTGCCGCGCCAGGATGGCCACGTTTTCGGGGGTGTCTTCCGGCGCCACGGTGAACCGGCGGATGCCCTGCGCGCGCCACTCGGCGAGTGCGGCGGCGTTGAGGGTGTAGAGCGGCCAATCGGCGCTGAGGTCCAAATCGTCCGCCGGGGGCAGGAGGGCCAGCGCGGCAGGATTCGCCGCTTCCCAGCGGCGGTGGCCGGCGGCGAGCCAGTGGCGAATCTGTTCGTCGAGCGCGGTCTGCTCCCACGCGCGGGTAATCATGGGCAGTGCGAGGCGCACCGCGCTGCCGCTGGGCAACTGCCGCAGCGCCGTTTCGATTTGCGCGGGCGTTTCGCGGCCGAGTTCCACAATCCATTCCGTCGGCGGTGGGAAATCGCCGCCAGCCAGCGCGGCGACGATGGCGGTTGGCTGATCGGTCTTGAGCAGCCAGCCGCCGCTGGGCGGCGTGGCGGCAGGCGGCGCGTCCAGCGTCTGCACGGCGGCTTGCCAGACTTGTTCGGCGGCGTGTCGCTGCGCCTGTTCCAGTTGGTCCACCAGCTCCCGGCGGATGGCATTGATTTGGGCCACCGGCAAAAAACACGCCGGGCCGGTTTGGGTGAGGTGGCGCAACTCAAAGGGACTGCCGCCCAACTTGGCCAACGCCTGCTGCCATGCCGCCGTCACCGCTGCCGGATTTTCGGCGGGGGCAAAGGGGCCGTCGCGCGTGACGGTGACGGAGTGGTCGCCGTCAGCGGTTGGCCGCGTGGCGGTGGCCGTGAGGCGGGCGGCGCTGAACTCCACGTGGATGTCCACGGGATGGCGCCGCCGCCATTCGCGCGGATTGGGCAGGACGAAGCGATAGCGCCGCTTGACCGCCTGCGACGAGGCCAGCAAAAGCGCGGTGCCCGGCGGCAGGCGCGGCGCGCCGGCGGGCAGCGGCACCTGCACGGGGGTTTGCGCGGGCGCGGTGAACACGCGGCGGCCGGTGGGCAGGATGATTTCTTCGACGGCAAACCCGTAGGGGCGGGTTTCGCCGGGAAGCTCCACTTGCAGGCCGTCGTGGACTTCCAGCGGCAGGCGGGTGGTGAATTGCAGATAGTCGCGCCCGGCGGCGGCGACTGAGCCCACGGGCGCGCCCCGGTGGCCGGTGGTGGCGACATCTATCACATCGCGCTGCTGGCGTGATGGCAGGAAGAGGCGTGTCCATGGCCGCGAAAAAATGGTTTGGATGTCGCGCGCGCAGGACTCCTGTTCGCCCGGCTGAAATGCGCCATCGAGCAGCCGCCGGTAATAGTTCACGACGGCGGCGACGTAGAGCGGCGACTTTTTGCGGCCCTCGATTTTGAGCGAGGCCACGCCGGCGCGGGCGAGGTCATGGGCGATGTCTTCGCCGGCCAGATCCTTCATGGAAAAAATGAGGCCGCCCGCGGTGGCCGGGTGCTGAGTCGGCGCGGCCACCGGGCGAAAACATTCGCGGCAGGGATAGGCGCACGCGCCGCGATTGCCCGAACGGCCGCGCAGCAGCGCGGAGTACTGGCACAGCCCGGAGTAGGAGTGGCACAGCGCGCCGTGCAGGAAGGTTTCAATTTCGCCGGGCGCTTCGCGCGCGATGGTTTTGATTTCCGCCAGCGTCAGCTCGCGGGCAAGGGTCACGCGCTGGAAGCCGAGGCGAATGGCGGCGCGGACGCCCGCCAGATTGTGCAGCGCCATCTGGGTGGACGCATGCCGCCGCAATTCGGGAAAGTGCCGCCGCGCCAGCCGCGCCACGCCCGCATCCTGCACGATGATGGCATCGGCGCCGACTTCGGCGCAGAGCGCAAGGGAGCGCAGGAGGTCGGGCAGTTCCGCGTTGTAGAGCAGGGTGTTGAGCGTGACGTACACGCGGCGCGGACGCGGCAGGGCGTGGGCGTAGGCAATGATTTCCTCCAGCTCGCGCGGCGTGAGATTGACCGCGCCTGCGCGCGCGGAAAAGCGCGGCAAGCCGGTGTAAATGGCGTCGGCGCCGAAGGCAAAAGCGGCGTAGGCGGCGGCGCGTTCGCCCGCCGGCGCGAGAAGTTCAGGGACGCGGGACGCGGGGCTCACGAATTTTCTTCGGCATCCGCGACCAGGGCGGCGGTGGTGTCGCGGGCGATTTGCGCGGCGGCCGCGGCGGCATCGGCAAAAACCTGGTGGCCGCGCAAACGGCGCGTGAAGGCGATTTCCACCGTTTGCCCGTAGAGATTGCCCGCGTAATCGGGCAGGTGGATTTCCACCACGGCGCCAAAGTGGGCTTGCGCGGGATCGTGGGCATCCGGCACGAAGGCGGCGCCGGCGCGCGGGCCGGTCGGCAACAGCAGCCGCGCGGCATAGATGCCGGGTTGCGGCCGAATGGGCAAATGCGGATGGATGTTGGCCGTGGGGAAGCCGAGCCGGCGGCCGACGGCGCGTCCGTGAATGACCACGCCGGTCAAACTGAACGAGCGCCCCAGCATGGCCTTGGCCAACGGGAGATCGCCCGCGGCCACCGCCGCGCGGATGCGCGTGCTGGAAATGGGCGCGCCGGCCAGATCCACATGCGGCACAAACCGAATCGCGAGCTGCTGGGCCTGCGCCAACGCGGGCAGCGTGGCGATGTTGCCGGCGCGGTTCTTGCCGCACGTGAAGTTTTCGCCGACGACCAGCCCGACCAGTTGCGGAAATTGCTGTTTGAGCATGGCGAGAAAATCGCCGGGGCTGGTGGCGGCCAGTTCGCGGGTGAAGGGCAGCGTATGGATTGGCGTGATGCCGCCCGCTTTCATCCAGGCGTGATTTTGCCCGGGCGTGGCCAGCAGCAGGGGCGCGCGCGCCGGGTTGAGCAGTTGGGCCACGTGCGGCCAGAAGGTCAGGCAGCCCGCGGCGCCGTGGTGCCGTTGCGCTTCTTCCACCGTTGCGCGGAAGACGGCTTGATGGCCGCGATGCACGCCATCGAATTGGCCGATGGCCAGCACCAGCGGGGCGGCGGCAGAGGGGGCTGGAGCGGCGGTCGTCATCGGGCTTACACCAGCAGGGGGAGGGCGGCGGCGAGCGGAATGACCCGTTCGGCCAGCGAGGGCAGCGCCAGCAGCTCGGCCAGCGGCAGCGCATCGGCCACCGCAAACCGTCCAATGTGCGTCCGGCGCAACCGCCCCAGGTGCGCGCCGACGTGAAGCGCCTGGCCGATGTCGTGCGCGAGAGTGCGGACGTAGGTTCCCTTGGTGCATTCGACCACAAAGCGGGCCTCCGGCGGCGTGTAGTCCAGCAGCTCAAAGCGGTACACGTGAATCAGCTTGGGCGGGCGCTCGATGGTCTGCCCCTTGCGGGCCAGCTTGTAGAGCGGCACGCCGTTGATTTTGATGGCGCTGACCATCGGCGGCGTTTGCATCTGGTCGCCGTGCCGCGCCTGCATCTGCGCCACAATTTGTTCGCGCGTGATGCCGCTGGCATCGTGCTCGGCCACGGGCTGGCCATCGGCATCCTGCGAATCGGTTGCCATGCCGAAGCGCATGACCCCTTCGTAGATTTTGTCGTGCCCCATGAGGCGTTCGGAGACTTTGGTTCCCTTGCCGAGCAGCAGGATCAGCAGCCCGGTCGCCATCGGGTCCAGCGTGCCGCCGTGGCCCACCTTGGGGATGCGGAAGTGCCGCCGAATCTGCGCGACGATGTCATGCGAGGTGGGACCGGCGGGCTTGTCCACCAACAGCAAACCGTCGAGCGGCCCAAGGTTCAGGGGGGGGGCCGTCATACGGATTCGGGCGGGCTGTCCGGCGCCGGGGGGGCATCGGGCGGCACTTCGCCGCGTTCCTCCATTTGGTGGAGCAGCGCGAGGACGTTGTCGCCTTCGGCCACGGAGTGGTCGAGCACAAAGTGCAGATGCGGCGTGTAGCGCAGGACGACGTTGCGGCTGATGCTTTTTTGGAACTCGGCGCGGTGGTGGTGCAGAATGCCCAGCATCCGCTCCTGCTCGGCCTGCGGCGCGCGGATGGAAACCAGCACGCGGCAGTTGCGCAAATCCACCGAGGTCAACACGTGGGTGAACGTGACCGCCGCCGCGTCAAAATTCGGGCGGTTGATGATGCGATACAACTGCACGCCGAGTTCGCGGCGGATCAGTTCGTTCACGCGGGTGATGCGGTCGGCTTTCATACGGGGGCCAGCGGCGGCCGCGCAGGGGCGGCCTAGAGCTCCTGGGCGACCTTTTCGATTTCGTAAGACTCGATGATGTCGCCCTCCACAAAGTTCGTGAACCGATCCAGCACAATGCCGCACTCCTGGCCCTCGCGGACCTCGGTGGCTTCGTTCTGGAAACGGCGCAAGGTCTGGATTTTGCCTTCGTACAAAATTTCGTCCTTGCGGCGGACGCGCGCGCGCCCCTTGAGCGAGACCTTGCCCTTCAGGCACATGCAGCCGGCCACTTTGCCGCGCTTGCCCATGTCGAAGATTTGCCGGATCACCGCCTGCCCGTTGATGTGCTCCTTGATGATCGGCTCCAACAGGCCGGTCATGAGGTTCTTCACGTCATCGAGCATTTCATAAATGATCGAATAGAGCCGCAACTCGACGCCCTTGTTCTTGGCCTCGGGGCCCACGCCGGCATCCTTGCCCACGTGGAAACCCAGAATGACCGCCTTGGAGGCGGACGCCAGCAGCACGTCGTTGACGGTGATATTGCCCGCGCCCATGCCGATGATGGCCAGCTCGACCTTCTCGCTGCGGATCCCCTCCAGCGACGACTTGATGGCTTCCAGCGAGCCCTGCACGTCGGTTTTGAGAATCACGTTGAGCGTACGTTTGTCGCTGCCGATTTTTTCCTGGAAGAGTTCTTCGAGGGTGAGCGGCGCGCGCGGTTCGTTGTTGGCCGTGAGCGTCTTCAGCCGTTCGCTGGCGGCGCGCTCTTCGGCCACCTGCCGCGCTTCGCGGTCGTTCTTATAGACGTGGAAATCGCTGCCGGGCTCCGGCACGCTGGTCAGTCCGAGCAGTTTGACCGCCGCCGATGGGCCGGCCGTGCGGACGCGCACGCCCTGATCGTTGATCATGGCCTTGATGCGGCCCCACGAGGAGCCGGAAACCACGGCATCGTTCAGTTGCAGCGTGCCATTGGTAATCAGCACGTTGGCCGTCGGCCCCATGCCCGCTTCCAGGCGCGACTCAATGACGTAGCCCTGCGCCTTGCGCCGCGGGTTGGCCTTCAGTTCCAGAATGTCCGCTTGCAGCAGGATCATTTCCAGCAGGTTGTCCATGCCGTCGCCCTTGGTGGCGCTGACCTGACAGCAAATCAGTTCGCCGCCCCAATCTTCCGGCGCCAGACCCATTTGCTGGAGCTGACGCTTCACCCGGTCGGGATTGGCCGTGCGCAGGTCGCACTTGTTGATGGCGATAATCATCGCCACCTTGGCCGCTTGCGCGTGCTGGATCGCCTCCTTGGTTTGCGGCATGATGCCGTCATCCGCCGCCACCACAATCACGGCCAGGTCCGTCAGGTTGGCGCCGCGCGCGCGCATCGCCGTGAACGCCTCGTGGCCGGGCGTGTCCATGAAGGTGATCAAACGCCCTTGGTAATCCACCTGATACGCGCCGATATGCTGCGTGATGCCGCCATCCTCGCCCGCGGCCACGCGGGACTTGCGGATATAATCCAGCAGCGACGTTTTGCCATGGTCCACGTGGCCCATAAACGTCACCACCGGCGGCCGCGGCACCAGGTCATCCTTGGTATCCGGCGCCGTTTCCGGTTTGGGTTCGGGCTTGACCGGCTGGGGTGGGGGGGCCTTCTTTTCATGCTCCAGCACAAAGCCCAGATCGCGGGCAATCGGCTCCGCCGTCCGAAAATCAATCTTCATGCCGATCGAGGCGAAGATGCCCTGCCGCATCAGCTTGGCGACGAGAATATTCGGCTTGATGCCCAACAACTCCGCAAAATCCTTCACCACCACGTGGCCCTTGATCGCAATGACCTTGGGCTCGGCCGGTTCCTCCGGCGCCGGGGGCTCCGCCGCCGGTTCCGGATCGGGGGCGGGCGCCGCCGGCGCGGCGGCGGGAGCCGCCTCGGCCTCGGGGGCCGGTTCCGCCACGGGCTCGGCCGCCGGGGCCTCCTCCGCAGCCTTGTCCCCGCCGTAATAAATGCGCTGAATTTCGTCGCGCAGATACTTCTCCAGCTCCGGCGTCAGATTCGCCTGCGTGCTTTTCGCCGTACAACCTCGGGCCTGGAGCAGCGACAGCAGCTCCTTGCCGGTGGTCATCAATTCTTTGGCTAGATCACAGATTCTCATTGTTCAGGATCCTTTCCGTTTTCGCGCTCGGCGGCCACCACCGCCGCGCTGCGCACCTGCTGGGCGATATCGGCATCGAACCCTTCCACATCCACCAGGTCCTGGATTTCCGCCGCCAGAATGCCTTCCAACGTCAGGAAGCCTGCCGCCACCAGATTGGTGGCCTGCTCTTGGCTGATCCCTTCCACCGCGGCCAATTGGGCGGTTGCCCGGGCGATTTTCTCCTCGAAGGAAATATCGCTCTCGTCCTTTTGCACATCCACCTTCCAGCCGGTCAGCTTGGCCGTCAGTCGGGCATTTTGGCCCTTCTTGCCAATCGCCAGCGAGAGGTGTTCGCCCTCCACGATCACCTTGACCGTGTTTTCCAACTCATCCACATCCAGCCGCAGCAGCTTGGCCGGCGCCAGCGCATTGGTGACAAACGTCTTGATGTCCGGGCTCCACTTGACAATGTCCACCTTCTCGCCGAACAACTCGCGCACGATATTCTTGACCCGCTGCCCGCGCAGGCCCACGCACGCGCCCACCGGGTCCACCTTGTCATCGCGCGAATGCACCGCAATCTTCGTGCGGAAACCCGCTTCGCGGGCAATGCCCTTGATTTCCACCGTGCCATCGGCAATCTCGGCCACTTCCAATTCAAACAGCTTCTTGATGAACTCCGGTGCTGCGCGCGACAGCGTCAACTGCGTCCCCAGCGCCTGCGCATCCATATCCAGCAGCAAAAAGCGCAACCGGTCGCCCATCTGGTATTCCTCGCTCGGCACCCGTTCTTTGCCGGGCATGACCCCTTCGGCATCGCCCAAGTCCACAAACACGTCGC
>CAZNGD010000018.1:0-14464 GCA_964572295.1 uncultured Verrucomicrobiota bacterium | reverse complement strand
ATGAGCATTCCGCTCAGCTACCTGAACATCACCGCCGCGCAGCTCGATTCCGGCGCGGGCGTGGGCATCATGGTCGGCGGCGGCAGCGATTCCAGCATGGACAGCATCCCGCACGATGAAGCCACGGTGGATACTCCGGGCGTCGAGTCCTACAATTCGTCATTAGAGTGGAGCGACAACGACATCTTCACCACGCCCTTTGTGCGCATCGGTCACTAACCGGGCACGGGCTGGCGCAGCGGTTTAGGCCACGCGCCGGACAAAATAAAACGCGCGTCCAGTTTCGCCGCACGGCGAACTGGGCGCGTGTTTTTTCGGTGGCGCGGCAGCGCGGGAATTATTTTTTGTCGCGCTTGTAGACGGGGTTTCCTTCGTCATCCACGCCGTAAATGGGTAAGCCTCTGGTGTCGAAACCAATCAAATGTTCTTTGGTGGCGCGTTCATGGCGTTGGCGGCTTTCTTCAAGCGCGGCCCGGCCGGGATCATTCGGATCCATTCCCGCGTCATGGCTCGGCCCGCACCCGCCGAGCAAGCCCAATCCGCCCATTGCCATCATCATCCAAGCCAACCTTTTCATACGGTTATTCTGACAAATTTCAGGCGTGGTCATAAAGAGAAAATTACGACGCGCCAGAGAGGCCAACAGGCCGGGCCGCGCGTTGTGCGGATTTGCTTTTGTTAAAAAAAGGGGTAACGTGGGGGGCCTCAAGCAGATCATATATCAGGAATAGGACGGGTGAGTCATGGATAGTCAGATTGGGCAGGGGGGGGGCGGCAATCCGGTCGCGGCAGCCCCGGTGGTGGTGGATGAGCCGCTGATGCCGCCGTTTTGGGGCGCGCAGGTGTGGGAACCGACGATAGACGAGGTCTATCCTCATATTGAACGGCTCTCGTTGTTGGTGGGACGCTGGGGATTCAAAAAGGGCAATCTGCCGGAGGCGGAATATCGGCAAATCCTCGAAGGGGAAGCGCAAGGACACTTCGAGCGGCTGCAGCGCGAAAATCTGGCGCGCCGACTGCTCGTGCCGCGGGCGGCGGTGGCGTGGCATACGTGCCGCCCGGAAGGGGATTCGCTGATCATTACCGCGCACGACACCGGCAAAACCTATGTCCAGAATTTTCCCCGGCAACAGATCAACGAGAAGTTGTGTTTGTCGGATTTCTATCGCAAGGAAGGCGACATTCTGGGGTGTTTCACCGTGACGGTGGGCAGCGCGGAAGCCACCGCGGAAGTGCTGCGCATGAAAGACGATGGCGAGTATCAGGATTATTTTTTCTGGATGGGGTTTGCCGCCGAATATGCCGATGCGGTGGCGGAGTGGGCGCACCGTAAAATGCTGGAGCCGCTGGGGGGGCGTAAAGGGGCGCGCTTTGGTCCGGGCTATCCCTCCTGTCCGGATACCGGTTTGAGCCGCATCATTGCCGAGCTGACCGAAGCGTCGCGCATCGGCGTGACCGTGACGGATTCCAACATGCTGGAACCCGAAATGAGCACGAGCGCCGTGATGGCCCACCGGCCGCGCGCGCGGATTTTCAACCGGCTCGCATAAGGCGCGTCGCTTCCGCGCGCGCCATTCGATTTCCTGGGCCTCGCCGTCCTCCCGGCGGTGGCGGCCCGGAAACCGTGCGTTTTACCGTGATTCGGAAATGACGGTTGACGGAAATCGAATCGCCGGACTATACTCCCGAAAATTGTGCTACCCGGCCCAGACGGTTTGGGTGGTGCAACACGGTGTGTAGGAGGCCTGAACATGATGCAAACATTGCGAGTCCGGACGATGTGCGGGGTGGTGTTGTTCGTTGCGCTGTGGCTGGGGGCAGGAGCGGCATGGGCGCAGATGGCAAATGCCATGCCGGCCGGTAGCGATATTCTGCGGATTCGCAAAATGGGGCCGATGGCCAATACCAAGACCCCGGTGTTCAAGACTCAGGTGCAAAGCACGTCCTCGGCGCAGCAGCCGGATTGGTGGCGGCATCTGGTTGAATACGAAACGGCCCCGGACTGGATTGATGAGCTGGAATTCACTTATTATGTATATATGCGCGACCAGAGCAACAAGGGCGCGGAAGTCATGTTCCGGGCCACCGTGGCATATGTGAACGTGCCCAAGGGGCGGCACTACAGCGATATTTTCCTGCATCCGCGGACGCTGGCCCGGCTGGGGAAGGTGGAGCAGGTGGCCGTGGTGATCAAGGCCCGTGGCGCGGTGGTGGCCACGGAGACCACCGCGCAAACCCCGAATTGGTGGGATCGTTTTAGTCCGGTGGATGGCGTGCTGCTGAACCGTTCGCAGACCCCCTTTGCCTATCTGGACTATGACCAGTTTGAAGCGATCAAACCCGCCACCACCGCGCGCTAACCCGCCTGCAAGGATATCCCATGGCCAAAAAGCCCATACTGACGCTGGACATCGGGTCGCATAGCCTCAAGTTGGCTGAGTTCATGGACGTGCGGGGCGGGTTGGAAATGACCCGCTACGCCGTCAGCGATCTTGGTGTGGACTCGCAGAGCGATGCCGACCGCTCCCAATACATCATTACCACCATTCACGATCTGATCCGTGAATCCGGTTGCAAGCCGGGTCCGGTGCAGGTGGCCATCTCCGGCCACTCGGTGTTCTCGCGGTTCGTGAAGCTCCCGCCGGTGGAGCCGGAAAAGGTGTACCAGATCATTCAGTATGAGGCGCAGCAAAATGTGCCGTTCCCCATGAATGAAGTGGTCTGGGACTACCAGCTCATCAGCGGTGCCACGGGCGACGTGGACGTGATGCTGGCGGCCATCAAGTCCGACATCATCAATGAGCTGGTGGATTGCGTGCGCTTCACCGGGCTGGTGCCGGACCTGGTGGACATGGCGCCGATCTCGCTCTACAACGCGGTGCGCTACAACTACGATAACCTGCCGCCCTGCACCTTGGTGGTGGACATTGGCGCGCGCTCGACGGATTTGGTGTTCATTGAAGCCGGCCGTATTTTCAGCCGGAGCGTGCCGGTGGCCGGCAACCAGATCACGCAGGCCATCATGAACGAGTTCGGCATCTCGTTTGATGACGCGGAAGCCATGAAAAAGGCCCATGCCTATGTTGCGTTTGGCGGCGCCTACGAAGGCCCGCAGAGCGAAACCGTGGACAAGGTCTCCAAGAGCGTGCGCAGCATGATGACGCGCCTGCACCAGGAGCTGAATCGCTCGATCAATTTCTACCGCAGCCAACAGGGCGGCCAGCAACCGGCGCTGCTGTTGCTGACCGGCGGCAGCTCGGTAATTCCCTACACGGACACCTTCCTCAAGGAAAAGCTGAACATCGCAGCCGACTACTTTAACCCGTTCAACAATGTGGCCGTGGCCGAACAAATCCCGGCGGAGCAAATCGGCGCGCACGCCTGCGAAATGGGCCCGCTGGTGGGCTTGGCGCTGCGCCAGTTGCACTCGTGCCCGATCGAAATCAACCTGCTGCCCCCCAAGGCCGAGGAAGACAAAAAGTTCAAACGCAAGCTGCCCCTGTTCGCGCTGGCTGGCGCCACGCTGCTGCTGACGTTGGCCGTGTGGGTGGCGTTTTATTCCCGGATGGCCAGCGTGGCGGACAGCACCTGCGAGAAGATTACCACGCGGGTTCGGGAGCTTACCGTCGTGGAAAACAAGTTGCGCGGGATGGAATCTTCCGTGGGCGAGGTCGAAAGGAAGATTGCCGCCTTGACCGCGCTGGAATCACGGCGCAGCACCTGGCGCAGCCTGTTGGGCGCGATCAGTACGCCGCTGCCAGCGGGGATGTGGCTGACGCGGGTGCATCCGCTAGCCGCCCTGCCCGGCGAGGGCGCGGCGGCCAACCCGGATATTCAGGCCGCCGCGACCGGGGCGAGTAATCAGGTTGCCGGCATCGAAATCGAAGGCATGGCCTACCAGGACAAAGTCAAGAGCGAAGCCATCGGGCTGTACCGCGACCAATTACGGGAGTCCCCGTGGTTCTCGGATAAAACGGAAATTATTTGGCAACCGCCCGCGCGCGGCGATTCCGCCACCTTGGAATTCAAAATCCTCGCCGTCTTGAAGGAGCCGCAGGTGCTATGAACCGCAAGTATATGCCATTGGTGATCGGGGGCGTACTGGTCCTCATCTTGGTGCTGGGGCTGGGCTATATGCTCTTGAGCGCCAAGGGCAACTACGCGGACCGGCGAATGAATCTCGACCGGGAACAGCAAAAGCTGCGCAACCTCACCAACCGCAATCCGTTCCCCGCCGACACCAATGTGGTCATCATCGGCAAGCAAAAAGATGTGTTCGTGGAATATCTCGGCGAGTTGCTGGACGCGCTCAAGAAGGGGCAGTCTTCAGCAGGCAACTTCACCCGCGACCGCTTTCGCCAGTTGGCCGAAGACAAACTGCGCGAATTGACGGATGAAGCGCGCAAGCGCAATGTCATTCTGCCGCCCAACTTTGGTTTTGGTTTCCAACGCTATGCGGAAGGCAATCTCCCGCCAGATCAGGAAATGGAACGGGTCGTGGATCAGTTCAAATCCACCGCAATTCTGTGCGACCTGCTGTTCAAGGCTGGCATCAGCGAGCTGATTGCCGTGGAGCGCACCGTGTTTGAACGGGATGCCCAACCTGCGCCCGTCGAGGAAACCTACGGGCGGCGCTCCCGTGGTCGTGAGGAGGCCGAAACGCAGGCCCCCAAGCTCGATTTGCAGGTGGATCCCCACGGGCTCTATACCAAGGAACATTATCAGTTCACCTACAAAGCCCGGGATGACGCGCAATGGCAGGTGCTCAACCGCCTGGCCAAGGGGACCCCGTTCACCGTGGTGACCCGGGTGGATATTTCCAATCCCGCCCGGCCCGTGGTGACGCCGCCGGCCGCCAAGACGGACGAATCTCCGATGCCGCCGGTCAGCACCAGCGGCTGGGCGGCCCCCGGCTCGCTCACCTCGCACAAGCCCGAAGCCGAAATCCTGCCGCGCGATTTGCGCGTCACCGCCGGGCGCGACCTGCCCACCATTGTGTTGGATGTGGATATGTACCGCTTTCTGGAACCCGCGGCGAATCCTGCGCCAGGCGAGGAGAAGTCATGAGCCAAGCAATCCGAGGGAAACATGATTGGTTGCGCGATCATTATGAAAAAATCATTTTTCTGGTCGCGCTGACCACGCTGTTCATTTCCTGTTACCTGTTGATCCAGGCGATTCAGACGGATCAGGAACACGCCAAGCCCAACTTGGCGCGCATCAGTTGGAAAGGTTCGCCGGTGGACATCAAGGATACGCTGCGCTTTGAGGAAACCCTCGACCGCGCCCGCACGGAAGCCGCCGCGCTGTTGCCCGTGCCGGAACGCGCCACCATCAGCGAAGTGCGCGTGGCCTGCGTCAAGTGCGGCAAGCCCATTCCCTATAACGCGCTTTCCTGCCCGTTTTGCCTGGCGGACCAGCCGGGAATCATCAATGCCGAAACGCTGGATACGGATGGTGACGGCATTCCCGACAAGGTGGAATTGGCGTGGGGACTGGACCCCCAGGACCCGAACGATGCGCGTGGCGATTTGGACAACGATGGGTTCACCAATCTGGAGGAATACCTTTCCCAGACCGACCCCAAGAATCCCGAGGATTATCCCGATCCCATCGTGAAGCTGCGGGTGGCGGCGATTCGGCCGGTGCCGTTCTATCTGCGCTTTGTCAGCACATCGCGATTCCCCGATGGCTCAACACGCTTCCAGTTGAATCTGCAATCGCTGGAACGCACCTACTTTGTGAAGCTGGGAGACGAAGTGCTGGGCTACCAGGTCGCCAAGCACAATCCGACGGCCGAGGAAGGGGAGAGCATCATTCTCGTGCGCAAAGCGGATAAACATGCCGTGCGCCTCGTCAAGGGCCGCCCGGTTACCGAGCAGGAACTGGCGATCCTTTTCGTCAATTTGATTGACCGCCAGCCCTTGCGCCCACCGAAACGGCTCAATGACGTATTTACTTTCCAGAACAAGGAATACAAGGTCATTGACATTCATCCGGCGAGTGTAGTAATTCAGGAAACAACAACCGGTGATAAGGTGACCGTTCCCGTAGTTACGTCCGCAGAAAAAGACGCTCTGAATCCATCGGCGGCGGCCGTAAATCTTTTGGCAACAGCGCCGATGCAGTGATTGGGCGATGAGACTTTTAAACAGGCAGTGGTTGGATGATCTTTGGGCGAAAAATCGCCCGCGTTTCTATTCCAAGGAGGAGTTCCAAATGAAATGGTGCATGGTGGCGGCGACGACGGTGGCTCTATTGTTGGGCAGTGCGGCTTTGGCCCAAGACGATGGGTTTGATTTGGATGCCCTTCTGGGTGATGCGGATGCTGCCACCGCGAGCGTGGCCGAGGCCACCGCCGAAACGGCGGATGTCGCGGAGGCTGTCGAAGAAAGCGTCGCGGCTGCCGATGAGGTTGCCGCAGTCGCCGACGAGTTCGCCAGCGAAGTGGCGGCGGATGATTTCGCCGCAGCCGCTGATGAGCCTGCCGCCGAAGCCGATCCATTTGCCGACCTGGCCACCGAACCCGCCGCCGAAATTGACGATGGCGCAGCGGACGATCTGGCCAGCGGCGCTGACCTGTTTGCCGATGATGCCGCGCCTTTCGCGGAAGAAGAAGCCAGCGAGGATGTTGTCGAAGCTCCCGCCACTGCCGCGGACGACTTCCTTGGCGATTTGTTTGGCGATGCCCCCGCTGCCGCCCCCGCGGATGACCTCGCCGCTTTCGATGAGCCCGCGATTGCGGCCGCCGATGATTTTGATGCACCGAGTTTTGACGCGGAAGACGATGACTCCATGGCGGAGTTCACTGCGGCCGGGACCGTGGAAGTCTCCAGCCGGGCCAGGGCCGCCAAGCCGGCCGAAAAGCTGGACCCCAAGGAATTGAAGAAGCTCGCCAAGGAAACGGCCCAGCAGGAAGAAATCCGCCGCCAGGCGGCTGAAGCCTCCGCGCTCAAGGCATCGGATGCCGGATTTGCCGCGCTGAGCAAGGGCGAATATGCCAAGGCGGAATCCTCCCTCAACACCGCGCTGCTCAACCTGCCCGAGCGTCCGCAAAATATCGCCGTACGGGACCAAATCATGAAGGGCCTGGCCGAAGCGCAATATCTGCGCGCCCATGGCCTGGTGCAAAAGAATGAGCGTCCTGACGAAGCGCGGCGCCTCGTGGATTCCGCGCTGAAGAACGATCCCGGGCATCGCGGTGCCCAGGCGCTCGCCAAGAAGCTCGATAAGATCGAAGCGGAAATCGCGCGCCCCAAGAAGCCCGCGGAACAGCCGGCCACCCTCCAACGGCAAGCCGACATCGGCAAGCTCTACGACGAAGCCCGGCAGTGGTACATGTTGAAGGATTACGACCGCGCCAAGGCGGGTTTTGAGCAAATCCTGCAGATTGATCCGCATCACCGCAGCGCCATGCGCTACTTGCGTAAACTGGAAGCGGATAAGTTCAAACTGGCCACCTATGAGCGGGACGCGCGCGTTCAGGAAATGATGACCGAAGTGCGGCGTAGCTGGAGCCCGCCGACCCGGTTGGAAGTCGCCCAGATCGATCAAGTGGGCGATGGTTCCGGCGTCAACACCAAGCCGGCTTCGCAGCGCCTGCAAGAGAAGATGAAGGAAATCATCATTCCGGCCGTGGAGTTTCGTCAGGCCAACATCAATGACGTGATCAGTTTCCTGGTGGATGCCAGCGTGGCGGCCGACCCGGCCAAGGAAGGCGTCAACATCATCTTGAATCTGGGGGCTGGCGGCGCGAGCGCGGCTCCGGCTGCGGCTGCTCCGGCGCCAGCGGCGGATGACTGGGGTTTTGGCGGCGATGATTTCAGCATGGCCATGCCCACGAGCAGTGGTTCCGCTGGCGCGCGGGATGTGACCCTCAACCTGCGCCGCATCAGCATGCTGGATGCCATCAAGTACATCACCGAAGTGGCCGGCCTGAAGTATCGCGTGGAAGATTCCGCCGTGATTATTACCTCCATTGACACCCCCGTCGGAAACATCATCACCCGCATGTATCCCGTGCAGCCGTCGTTCATGGATGTGGTCTTTGAACGCCAAAGCGCCGGCGATGACCGGCAAAGCTCGGAATTTGTGTCCATGGGCGATCGAAGCACGACCACCAAGTCGGACATCAAGGAGTTCTTCGAGAAAACCGGCGTGAAATTCCCGGCCGGCGCTTCCGTAACATACAATGCCACCATCAGCCAGTTGATCGTGGCCAATACCGCCGACAACCTGGAAACCTTTGAGCAAATCCTGCAGCGGCTCAATGTGGTGCCCAACCAGGTGGAAATCGAAGCGCGCTTCATCGAAGTGAATCAGGATGACTTGGAAGAGATCGGCCTGCAGTGGATTCTCAACGACAACTACGAGTTTGCCACCAAGAACGATGGTTCCGGCCAACGGTTGCAAGTGGATGCCAACAAGAATGGCCTGACGCAAGGCAACCGTTTCTTTAACTACAGCATTGATACCTACCTGACTTCGCCTGCCAGCACCATCACGCGCATGGCTGGCCAGACCCCCCTCGGCGGCATCCTCAGCGCGTCGAGTGTGCTGACGAATCCCGAAGTGACCGTGGTTCTGCAAGCGCTCTCGCAGCACGGCGGCACGGACCTGCTCTCGGCCCCGCGGGTGACCACCCGCAGCGGTGTCAATGCGCAGATTCAAGTGGTTCGCGAAATCATTTACCCGACGGAATTCGACCTGACGCAACCGACGGTGGACTCCGATGGTAACGTCACCATGGCGCCGATCGTGACCCCGGGCACCTTCCAAACGCGGGAAACCGGTGTCATTCTGAACGTGACCCCGACCGTTGGCCCCGATGGCTACACCATTGACTTGGTAATGGCCCCGGAAGTGGCGGAACTGGTGGACTGGATTCAGTACGGCTCCAGCATCACCATTAGCGGCAGCGATCTCTATTTCTTCAATATGCCCATGCCGGTGTTCACCAGCCGCAATGTCACGACTTCCATCGTGATTTGGGACGGCCAGACGGTGGTCATGGGTGGTCTGATCCGCGAAGAGATGACCACCATCAAGGACAAGGTGCCGATCTTGGGCGACATCCCCGTGTTGGGCTGGCTGTTCCGTTCGGAAGGCCACTATAGCCAAAAGAAGAATCTGTTGATCTTCGTGACCGCGCGCTTGGTGGACCCTGCTGGTCGGCCGGTTCATACCGAAGGCAATATGGTGATGCCCGGTGCCGGGCTCGATGCCGGCACGGCCAGCGCCGAGTAGGCCTTGCCAATTCATCAGCGCCCTCGCCCGGTAAGAGGGGCAGGGCGATACCGTTCGGTTTGAAGGTGGTCCGACCGGGGGACGCGGTTGCGTTTCTCGCTGGTTCTGTGGTGGGGCAGCTCATGTGTGGGTTGCTCCTCACGTTCCGGCGGTCAATTTTCAATTATGTCTTTATCCACTCTCATCATAGATGGTACCGCAGTGGCGTATCGCGCGTTTTATGCGGTGCAAGACTTGTCCACTCGTGCCGGCCAACCGACCAACGCCTTGTTCGGATTTATCCGGATGCTGCAACAGTTGACGGCCACCTGGCACCCCGACAAACTGGTGGTGGTCTTTGACGGCGGTTCGCCGGCGCACCGCCTGGCCAAATGCCCGGAATACAAGGCCCAGCGCGCGCCGATGCCGGATGCCTTGCGGTCGCAGTTGCCGCTGCTGAACGAATATCTGGCGGCGGCCGGCATTCCGCTGCTGTTGCGCGCGGGCCAGGAGGCGGATGACATCATGGCCACGCTGGCCGTGCGGGCGGCCGGGCAGGGGAGTACCGTACGTTTGGCCACCAGTGACAAGGATTTGATGCAGTTGGTCAGCGACAACATCCGGATTGTGTCGCCCACCAAAACTGCGGAAGAATTGGATGTGGCGGGCGTGGAAGCCAAGACCGGCGTACGCCCGGAGCAAATCGTGGATTGGCTCGCGCTGGTGGGCGATACGGCCGATAACATTCCCGGAGTGCACGGCATCGGCCCCAAGACTGCGGCCAAATTGTTGCAGCAGTATGGCTCGCTGGCGCAATGCACCGCCCAACTGGATTCCATTGAGCCGGTTGGTGTGCGCGAAAAACTGCGGGCGGGCGAGGCCGTGGCCAAACTGAATGTGGAACTCATGACGTTGGACACCGCCGTGCCGGATGTGCCGGAATGGCCGGATATTGCGCCGCCTGCCCCCGACCGCCAGCGCCTGTTGGATTTCTTCAACAAGTTTGAGTTGCATCGCTTCGCCGCAGAATTGTCGGGAGACGCGCCGCCCGCTCACAAACCGCAGCCGAAGCCGCAGCCAAAGCCGCCCCCCAAGCCGACCAACACCCAACTGGAGTTGTTCTGATGTTGCGGCATCCGTGGCTGAAAACAGCGCTGTTGGGGATTCTGCTGCTGGGCCTGTTTGCGGGGGGCGTGGCCACACGCCGCCATGTGTTGAATGCCCAACGGGAGCTGACCAGCGACGGCAGCATCCCGTTCACCCTGGAAAGCGCGCTGGCATTTCGGCGCATTCAAATGGTCTATCGCGATGGCGGGCTGCCCACGGTGGATCGCGGCATCCAATATCCGCAAGGGGTTGTCTCGCGCGAGGTGGACACCATCGGCGTGGAGAAACTATATGTGCGGGCGGCGCAATGTTGGCCAGGGGCATTTTCCTTGGCGGAAAAAATCCGCTGGCTGCATCTGTTGTGGTTTTGCCTGGCCATTCCGGGAATGTATTTTTGGGTGCGCCGGCTGGGCGGGGGTGCACGCGGCGGCTTGTGGGCGGCCGCTTTTTATGCGGTCGCCATTTCGGCCGTGGCCCGTTCCACGGGGCAGGAACTTTCGCACGAAAATAATGCCCTGCCGCTGTTGATTTGGTCGTTGGCCATCACGGCCTGGGCACGCCAAACCACATCCGGGCGCGGCAAAATGGCTGGCGGTTGGCTGGCGGCGATTCTGGTCGGCGCCGCGCTGTGCGCATGGGATTTGATTCAATTTTACCTGCTTCTGGCCTTGGCGTGGAGCCTGGTTGAAGCGATCCGCGGACGCGTGAACAAGACCGAGCTATGGACGGTGCTCATTCCCCTGATGGCGGTTTTGCTGGCCGCCGGTTTGCGCAATCCCTATTTGCGCACGCACGGTTTTTTGCTGTCGCCGGTCATGGCGCTGGGGTGGGGGGGGGTGCTGGCTGCCGCGCCGGTTGCGCAACGGCAGCGCGGCGCCACCCGCCTCATTCTGGGTCTGTTGCCGCTGCTGCTGGTCAGTCTGTGGGCCAGCCGGTATTTGCCGGCCTATGGCCACTTTGGCTCCTTGCTGTGGGCCAAGCTGCGCTTCGTCAATATTCGGCCGACGGATCCGGCCTTGCTGACTTTCGCGCAGCGCATCCTGTGGGCGCCGGCCTTGAATTCGACTTCCTGGCTCCTGCTGTGGCAGTGGTTCCCGGCGCTTTTGGTGTTGACGTTCCTGGCCATATGGGGTTTGGTACGAATGGCGTTTCGCACCCGTTGCGACCAACCAAACTTTTTCCCCCTTCTATTCTATTTTCTGGTTTCGTTTTGTGCGTTCATCCTCTTTTTCCGCTTCCATGTGTGGGTGGCGATTTTCGGCTGCGGTTTGGTGGGGTTATGGGCCGGGCAGTTGGCCTGTTGCGAAAACGCCCGCTGGCGCAGCGTGCTGAGCAGCTTGCTGGTGTGCGGATTTTTGTTGGAAGCCGCGCAGCCTTGGCTGGGGCCAATCGTGCGGGAAAAGATGGCGTTTGAAGCGCCCTCGGCCAAACAATGGGCCGGCTCGCTGTTCTGGGGCCGCCCGAATGTCTATGCCGCCGAAACCGATGCTTTGATGAAACATTTACGAACATACGCCGCGCCGGAACCGGTGCTGGCTAACTTCGGCATTAGCGCCGCCATTGCCACCTATGGTGGCTGCCCGGTGGTGCTGCATCCAAAGTTTGAGTCCGCCACCATCCGGCACAAGGTGCAGGAGTATGGGGCGGCGCTCTTCAAGGGGGATGAGGCCGAGTTCCGCGACTGGATGGAAGCCCAGGGCGCGACCATCTATGTGCATTCGATGGGCGAATTTGCCGCCATTGAACCCGGCCTGCAAATGCGCTACATGGTGGATGCACTCGACCCGGCCACCAATGCGGCGGCCCGCCTCTTTGAGCAACGCCCGGAAGAATTGCAGTTTTTTGCGCCGGAATTTGCCAACCGCAAATTCAGGGTATATCGCCTGAAGCACAGTCCGGTGGCCGCGCGCTTGGCGGAAACGCTGGCGGAGCGGGCCCGTACCGCGCTCGAAAATGGCCGGTTGGCCCCCGCCGAATGGCAAGCCGCCCACGCGCTGCGCATGGATGCGGATAACACGGAAGCTCAGGCCGTGCTCCGTCATGCCGATGCGCTGCGGCAAAGTGGTTTCCGCGCGGACGAGGACGACTGGGTTGAGGAGGCGGCGCCGCTGGCGCCGGCCAAGCCATGGTAAGCCCGCGTCCAACCAATTCCGGTTTCTGTGTCGCTTTGACCGGCGGCATTGCCTGCGGCAAAAGCACGGTGGCCGCAATCTGGCAACGCCAAGGCGCGACCATTTTGGATGCTGACGAACTGGCGCATCAACTGCTTGCTCCCGGGGGCGAATATGTTGAGCCCGTGTTGCGTGAGTTTGGCGAACACCTGCGCACGCCGGAAGGCGGTGTGGCGCGGCGGCAACTCGGCGCGCTGGTGTTTGCCGACCCGGCATCGCGCGCGCGGCTTAACGAGCTGTTGCATCCGCCGATCAAGGAACAGGTCCGCGCTTGGCGGGAGTCCGTCCGGCAACATAACCAGTGGGGCGTGGCCGTGATTCCGCTATTGTTTGAAGCGGGCATGGATGATGCCTGGGATGCCGTGGTGTGCGTGGCGGCAACTCCCGAAACCATGCGCGCCCGTTTGGCCGCGCGCGGGCTGTCGCCGACGGCCGCCGCCGCGCGAATCGCCAGCCAGTGGCCGGTGGCCGATAAAAAATCGCGCGCAACCCATGTGATTGAAAATGACGGCAACCTTGCCGAACTGACCGAAAAAAGTCTCACCCTTTGGAACCATCTCGTTGAGAAAGGAAACTGAATATGGCAACAAATCCCAAACAACCCCGTCAACCCCGTGCGGCCGGCGGCGCGCGTCGCGGTCGTCCGCCTCGCAAACAGGCCAATGCCGAGGAGCAAAAGCGCCCGGCCATGCCCTTGCCGTCTTCCCTGCTGGAAACAACCATCGCGGATGGCGAAGAATATCATCCGGGCGATGAGGCACCGGCGGCCCGGCCGCCCGTAGTCGCGCCCACGGATAACGCCGAGTCTGCCGCGCCGGACACGGCCCCGGCCCCAGCCCCGGCGCCCGCGCCATTTGTGCCGTATGAAAGCCGCGAAAGCGCGCCCCCGCCGCCGCCTGCCGCGCCGGATACTCCGGCACCCGGCGCTCAACCGAATGGCGGCGGCCAGCCTTCCTCGCAGCAGCATTACCGTCAGCCCTATCAGCAGGGTGGGGGTGGGGGACGGCATGATCGCCATTTTGATCGCAACCGCCGCCATGGTGGCCAACCGTATCACGACAACCGCCCGCCACGGCCCCCGTTGACCCCGGAAGAACAGGCTGCCCGCGAAGCGCAAATTGCGGCCCAACGGGCCGCCGCCGAAGCTGCCGCCGCAGAACGCGCCAAGATGGCCCGCGTCCTCAAGCTGAACGAATTGCAACAGCTTACCGTGCCCCAACTCAAGGAACTGGCGGATAGCTATCAACTCGTGGATTTGGGCGCGCTCAAAAAGCATGAGCTGATTTTTGAAATCCTGAAGGCCAATGCGCGCTGCAATGGCACCATGTTTGTGCGCGGCGTGCTGGAAATCCTCCCGGATAACTTTGGCTTTCTCCGCTCGCCGAACAACGACTACCTGCCTTGCCCGGACGACATTTATGTCTCGCCCTCGCAGGTGCGGCGCTTTGCCTTGCGCACCGGCGACCTGGTCGAAGGCGAGATCCGTTCGCCCAAGGACAAGGAACGCTTTTTTGCGTTGCAAAAGGTCAACACCATCAATGGCGGGCCGCCGGAAGGACAGCGCGGCAAGATTCCGTTTGAAAACCTGACGCCGTTGTTCCCCAATGCGCGGCTGGTCCTGGAAACCAAGAGCAAAAATAATATCAATATGCGCGTGATGGACCTGCTGACGCCCATTGGCAAGGGGCAGCGCGGCCTGATCGTGGCCCCCCCACGCACCGGCAAGACGGTTCTGATGCAGATGATGGCCAACAGCATCTCGGAAAATAATCCCGAAGTAAAACTGATCATTCTGCTGATTGATGAGCGCCCCGAAGAAGTGACCGACATGGAGCGCAATACGCAGGCCGAAGTGATTGCGTCCACCTTCGACGAGCCGCCCGAACGCCACGTGCAGATTGCGGAAATCGTGATCGAAATGGCCAAGCGCCAGGTGGAAGCCGGCAAGCATGTGGTCATTT